>JAGOBZ010000084.1 GCA_017999015.1 Kiritimatiellia bacterium | reverse complement strand
ATGCAGCTCTTCAGGAGCTGGCTGGTCGCCATGCCGGGCGAGAAGCTCTCGTGCATCGGCTGCCACGAGCCGCCGACCGAGCCGCCGGTCACCAGCAAGACCCTGGCGTCAGGCAAGCCGCCTCAGGCCATCACGCCGCACCGCGCGACGGTCGAGGGATTCGCCTTTGAGATGGAGATCCAGCCGATTCTCGACGCCTACTGCATCCGCTGTCATGACGGCAGCGATTCCAAGAAGCCCGATTTCAAAAACAAAGCGCTGCTCGACACCAAACGCGCCGAGGAACGCTTCAGCCATTCTTACCACGCCTTCCACCGCTACTTCCGGCGTCCCGGCCCCGAGAGCGCGGGAACGATGGGCATCCCCTATGAATTCCACGCCTCGACCTCAGAGGGCGTGCAGCTTCTGGAGAAAGGCCATTACGGGGTGAAGCTCGATGACGACTCGTGGCGGCGCCTCTACACGTGGATCGATCTGAATGTGCCGTTCCACGGCAACTGGACATCGGTCTATTCGATGGATGCCGGACGGCACACGTGGACCACCAACATCTCCGCGCATGCGGCGGCGCTGCGCGCGCGCTACGCGAACATCGACGATGACTGGGAAGCGGTCCCGGCGCAGCCCTATCCAATCAAGCCCACCCGTGAAAAAGGTGAAGAGCGCGCCGCACCGGTCCGGGTTTCAGCGAAGGGCTGGCCGTTCGACGCCGAAACCGCCAAGCGCATGCAGCGCCAAGCCGGTGGCGAAGCGGTTATGCGTACGCTCGACCTGGGTGACGGTGTCCGCATCACGCTGGTCCGTATACCGGCCGGCGAGTTCGTGATGGGAAGCGACGACGAAACCGTCTTGGAGCAGCCGCGCCACCGCGTGACCATCGATAAGCCCTTCTGGATCTCCGAGAACGAAATCAACAACACGGCCTTTTTTGCCTTCAAGCCCGATCACAACGCCAGTGTGTTCGACCAGCAGTGGAAGGATCACGTGCGCCTCGGCTACTACGCCAACTATGCCGAGCAGCCCGCCGTACGCATGAGCTGGCTGGATGCCGACGCCTTCTGCGCCTGGGCGGCGAAGCGCAGTGGCGCGAAGGTCGCGCTGCCCACCGAGGCGCAGTGGGAGTGGGCATGCCGTGCCGGCAGCGCGACGGCGATGTCGTTCGGTGCGGTGGGCGACGACTTCAGTCCGTTCGCGAACCTCGCTGACAAATCGATTGAGAAATACGCGGTGAACGGGGTTAATCCGGTCTTTAACAAGGGGCTGGTCGGCAACCGGGTTTTCGATTTCGTGCCGCGCGTCTCGGCCTTTGACGACAAGCAATTCCTGGTGACCGGCACCAAACAGTATCAGCCCAACCCGTGGGGCCTGTTTGACATGCACGGGAATGTGGCGGAGTGGACGCGCAGCGATTACGCGCGCTACCCGTATAAGCCGCGCAAGAGCGACTCCCGGCGCCCCGACGTGAAAAAGACGGTGCGTGGCGGTTCGTTCTTTGACCGTCCGTACCGGGCCACCGCGAGCTACCGGCTCGGGTACGAGGCGTGGCAGGGCGTCTTCAATGTCGGATTCCGGATTGTCGTCGAGGAGTAGTCGCGAGTTGAGGCTGCCGAACGCATGAGCGTGATGCGCGCGGCGGCAGGGGGATGGTGATAGCATGCTGGGTTGCTTGTGTAGTCGGGTGAGGGTGATCGCGTGCGCGGCGCTGGCGGTTGCCGGCGTGTCGGGTGCGCCGTCACCGTATCTGTCGCCGGGCTCCGTGGTGGCGGACCGCGCGGGCAAGCGGCTGTACGTGGCGTGTGAGACAGCCGGCGCTATCCTTGTGTTCGACACCGCCGACGAGAAGGTGGTGGCCCGGTATGCGTTGGAACAGGTGCGGCGCATCGCGCTCTCGCCGGACGGTAAGCGGCTGTTCGCGACGGCGGGAGAGGTGAAGGGCCTGCTCCATGAGATCGACCCGGCGACCGGCGCGCGCGTGAGATCACTGCCGGCCGGACATACGCCCGAGGCGCTGGCGGTGAGCCCGGACGGAAAGACGCTCTACTATTGCAACCGGTTCGCGCGTGACGATCAAAAGGATATTCACGCGCTCGACCTGGCTAGCGGACGCGTCACGCATTCGGCCAAAGCGGTGCGCGAGCCTGCGGCGATCTGCCTCTCCAAGGATGGCAAGACGCTGTGGGTCGGCAATCACCTGCCGATTATGCCCGCCAACAGCCAACATGTCTTTGCCGTGCTCAACGTGTTTGACAGCGCGACACTGGCGCCGGTGGCGACCCTCGACCTGCCGGCCGGCGCCTTCGCGGTGCGGGATGCCGTGATGAGCCCGGACGGGCGGTATTGTTATGTGACCCACTCCATCGGACGGTTTACGGTGCCGACCACACACCTCGACCGCGGCTGGATCAACACCAGCGCGGTGTCGGTGTTTGATGTGGCGTCGCGCACCTACGTGAATGCGGTGCTGCTGGACGATACCGTCAGGGGCGCGGCGAACCCGTGGGGCGTCGCGGTGTCGGCTGACGGGCGCTGGCTGTGCGTCAATGTGTCCGGCACGCACGAGCTGGTGGTGGTGGACGCCGTGGAAATGATGAAGCGTCTGGCTGCGGCGGAAAATCCGAAGGATGTCGTCAACGACTTGAGTTTCCTCTACGGAGCCAAGACCCGCGTGGCGTTGGAGGGGCAGGGGCCGCGCGCGCTGGCGGTGTGCGGCGAGCGGGTCTTCAGCGCCATGTATTTCGGCGACAGTCTGAACATGGTTGAACTGTGGGACGATGGCCCGGGCGCAGCCGTTGAGCTGCCGCTGGCGGACACCCGGCCGCAACTGGAATTGGCGCGGCAGGGGGAGATGGCGTTTCATGATGCGACGCTCTGCTATCAGCACTGGCTGAGTTGTGCAAGCTGCCATCCGGAGGCGCGGTCCGACGGCACCAACTGGGATCTTATGAACGACGGCATCGGCAACCCCAAGCAATCGCGCAGTCTGCTCTATACGCACCGCACCTCGCCGGTCATGATCACCGGCGTGCGGGCTTCCGCCGAGGTCGCGGTCACAAAGGGGTTCGCGCTGATCCAGTTCCATGAACTGCCCGAACCGCAACTGGACGGTGTCAACGCCTATTTGAAGGCGCTGCAGCCGGTGCCGAGCCCGTATCTCAAGCCGGACGGCTCGTTGACCGATGCGGCGAAGCGTGGCAAGGTGATTTTCGAGGGCAAGGCGGGCTGTGCGACATGCCATACGCCGCCCTATTACGGGAGCAAAAAGAAATTCGCGTTCGGTTTGGGGTCGGACAGTGAGCGCGACCGCGAATTCGCCACGCCGATTTTGATCGAGGTGTGGCGTACCGCGCCCTACATGTATGACGGTCGCGCGATGACGATCCGAGACGTCATCACCACCGACAACACGAACAACAGGCACGGCCACACCAAGGGGCTGTCTCCGCGTGAGGTCGATGACCTCGCCGAGTACGTCAATTCGCTGTAGCGCCGTGGTTGATGCGCGCGGCGGCGACGCCCGCGCCGAAGCCGTTGTCGATGTTGACCACGGTGACGCCTGCGGCACAGGTGTTCAGCATGCCGAGCAGGGCGGCCAGCCCGTTGAAGCTGGCGCCGTATCCCACGCTGGTCGGCACGGCGATCACCGGTTTGTCGATGAGCCCGCCGACGACCGAAGGCAGCGCGCCCTCCATGCCCGCGACCACGACAATGGCGCGCGCGTCGGCGAAACGCTCCACGCGCGAAAGCAGGCGGTGGAGCCCGGCCACGCCCACGTCGTAGACGCGCTCGACCGCCGCGCCCAGGCGTTCGGCGGTGACGGCGGCCTCTTCCGCGACCGGCAGATCCGAAGTGCCGGCGCAGAGCACGGCAATCTTGCCGGCGCGCGACGGCAGCGGAGTGACGTCGCGGGTCAGAATGCGCGCCTCCACGCGGTAGACCGCGTCAGGCAACTCCGCGCACACGGCGGCGGCCTGCTCCGGCGTCACGCGCGTGGCAAAGGCATTTTGTCCGGCGTCATTCAGCGCGCGCATGATCGCGACGATCTGCGGTGCGGTCTTGCCCGCGCCGTAGATCACCTCCGGCACACCGCAGCGCTGCTGGCGGGCGTAGTCGGGTTTCGCGAAGTGCAGGTCGTTATTACAGGTCATACTGTTATGCCCCTCCCCAAAATTGGCCTGGCAGAGGCCACATCATACGACGGTGGCTTAGAAAGCGGCGAGAGCTTATAGAGAATATATTTCTGTTTGGCGGGATGTGCCTTGCTAGTTTTATATCCGAGCAAAGCCAAGTCTTTCTTGCCAACTACAGAATAACCGATAACTGAAAAATAAAGCGGCGCATCCTTCGCGCGTTTCAGCACTAAACGACGGACCGTACGAAGTGGTTGACTGTTGTCGAGGTCTGCGTCAGAAACCGGATAATTATAAAGGTTGTTGGCTACAATCCAGTTTCGGCAATCTTTGCGATATGTCCCAAGTAACGTTACAGGTTTTTTGTGAACAAGATATAGGGTTGGTGACTCGAATAATACCAACTGTTTTGGCGTTCCACACAAAAGGGGTTCATCGCCAACAGATTGCGTTTCCAGCGTTTGTATAAGCTGCTTACCTATAATTTCAGCCAGTTTAACGGGGACAGCATTGCCGATCTGTCGCATGGCCTCCCCCCAACTGCCACAAATTTTGAAATCAGGGGGAAACGTCTGTATCAGTTTCGCTTCGTGGACAGTCATATAGCGTAAATTGCCATCAGGAAAGCGTAACATGTTCTCTCCCCCTGGAACACCGTGCGCCCCTGCTTTGATGGTTTTACTCGGCTGATTGATGTCACTTCCTGTGTGGCCATAATACGTGCGCGCACCATCGATGAAAACATGGTCTGGGATACCGTGCTTTCTCAGAGGGGGCGGTAAACCATGAAGTGTATCTGCAATTGTCCGCCAAGCGTACTTGTCCGTTGTAGGAGAAGGCCACGTCCACATTGCGTTGAGGTCCGATCGCAATCCGACAATAAAGACTCGTTCGCGCACTTGCGGAACACCATAATCAGCAGCGTTCAGCAATTTGTAGCTTACGCGGTAACGTAATCCCGCATAACGCTTCGTGTCAATTCGTTCCAATCTTGCCAAATGCTCTTGCCATGTCTCTCGGTGGGACAGTTTTTCACAGGGAAATGTGAGGCGTAGTAGAATGTAGGTGAAATATTGCCTGAAACTTTCTCGCAACAATCCCTTAACGTTCTCAAACACGAAAGCCCATGGTTGTAGTTCGCCAATAGCTCGAGCTGCCTGCGGAAACATATCACGGGAATCGTTGAAAGCCTTTGCGAGTCCGCCCAATGAAAACGGTTGGCATGGCGGACCCCCTGCGACTAAATCAACCTCGCCAAATTGCTTAAAATCAAATGACCGGATATCGGTTTCATAAACACGTTCAGGCGGGAAGTTCAAACGCAGACTTTGGCAAGCCCATTTATTCCATTCAACTAACGCGCAGTGCTCAAATCCTGCGTGTTCAAGCCCCTTTGCGAGGCCTCCACAACCGCTGAACAATTCCACCGATTTCGCCATTATCTCAATCCCACAAGATAATCGGTAATCCGTCTTCTCAAACTTTTGGTGTCTGGACGTTCACCTGTTTGACTCGCCGTCCAGGATCGTCCCGGATGAAGGGCATCCCAATCGGATATCCTCCCCGCTCTACGCCATTTCCCGGGATTATGATTGCCAAAACCATCAACCACACTGTTCCAGAGTGGATTGTGCTGCGAAATCAACGCGGCCTCCACAGATGGAATCATACTCTGTGCATCACCTTCAAAAATCATAAATCGACATGCAAAATCTCTGCAGTCAAGATTCGTAACCGCCTCAATGCTTTTCGAGTGTTGTGAAAGACGCGAGAAAAGCGTTTTAATTTTTTCTGATCCCGCAGAAAACGTACGACTTTGCCTCCATCCCGGCGGCACGGCTTTGCCAACATAGATGGGAACTGCATACGCAACTCGATTGACACATTCACCAAACTTTTTGTAAATACCGTTGCGTCCAATGTAATAAAGCGCGTAGATTCCTGCTCCGGAAAACGATTCCGGCGGCGGAAGACCGAATACTGGGGTTCCATGGAAGAAGCGAACTGCATCTTTCAGTAATTCGCCAAACTCATCGTTCCGATAAACGTGCTTTGCCCTATCAAATCTGTTTTCCATCATATCTCCTGCTTGACGCATCTGAATCGCTTACAATAAGGCATCGTCCAGTTTGGCTTTCAGTTGCTCCAGCGTGAGGCGTTCCTGCTGCATGGAATCGCGGTCACGGACCGTCACCGTGTCGTCTTCGAGCGTCTGGAAGTCGATGGTCACGCACCACGGCGTGCCGATCTCGTCCTGACGGCGGTAGCGGCGGCCGATCGCGCCGCTCTCGTCCCAGAACGCGGGGTAGCGGCGGCGCAGGTGCTCGAAGATGGCGCGCGCCTTGTTGTAGACCTCAGGCTTGTTCTTGAGCAGCGGGAAAACGGCCACTTTGACCGGCGCGATGCGCGGGCTGAAGTGCATCACAATGCGGGTGTCCTCTTTACCCTTGTCGTCGGTCAGCTTCTGCTCTTCGTAGGCGTTGCAGAGCAGCGCAAGCATCATGCGGTCCACGCCGGCCGACGGTTCGATCACGTGCGGCACGTATTTGCCTTCAAAAAGTTTGGCCGTGAAGGCCCGCGCGGCGGCCTCGTCCTTGCCGCGCGCGATCCACTCGGACGCGACCTTGTCGGCGAAAGCGGCCTTGGCGGTTTCATCCAGTTTCGCGGCCGCGAGCTTGAGCGGCTCGTCGAAGACCTCCATGCTTTTGCCGCTGTGCTTCTGGTGCTGCGAGAGGTCGAAGTCCGAGCGCGCCGCGATGCCTTCCAGCTCCTGCACGCCGAAGGGGAAGCTGTATTCGATGTCGACGCAGGCGCGCGCGTAGTGGGCCAGCTCTTCGGGCTTCTGCCAGTACTCGACAAATGACTCTTTCGGCAGGCCGCACGCCACGATCCAGGCTTTGCGCTGCTCGACCCAGTATTTGTGCCACACCTCCCAACCCCACGAATCCTGCGGCAGCGAGAGGTCAGGCTTGTCGGCCATGGTGGTGACTCGCCCGCAGATCAGTTCGACCGCCTCGTCGGGACGGATGAAAAATTCCAGTTCCATCTGCTCGAATTCGCGTGAGCGGAAGGTGTAGTTGCGCGGCGTGACTTCGTTGCGGAACGACTTGCCCATCTGCGCGATGCCGAACGGCACCGCCATGCGGCTCGTGGCCAGCACGTTCTGAAACTGCGCGAAGATCGCCTGCGCGGTTTCCGGCCGCAGGTAGGCGATGTTCGCCGGGTCATCGATCGGGCCGACCACGGTCTTGAACATCAGGTTGAACGGGCGCGGCTCGGTCAGCTCGCCGCCGCAGTAGGGGCAGGGGGCGACGGCGGGCTGCGGAGACTTGGCATTGGCCAGCAGCGTGTAGAGCGCCTGCACGGTGGCGTACGGAGCGGGGTCGGCCTTGAGCGTCTCGAAGGCGGCAGTCAGCGTGTCCGCGTCGAGCACGGCGGCCAGATTCGGCGCGAGGCCCTTGGCCTTGCCTTTGCACCAGCCGGCGACTTTGGCCGCGTCCGCACCGCCCTCCAGCAGCGCCTGCAGGCTCTGCCCGATCTCGCCGTCCGCCAGAATGTCCCACACCTGGTCGGCGCGCATCAGCTTCTTGCAGGCGCGGCAGGTGCACATTGGGTCAGAGAAGGTGTCGAGGTGGCCCGACGCCTTCCAGATCGCCGGATGCATGATGATCGTGGCATCAAGGCCGGCCACATCCTCGCGGTTGCGCACCGTCGTTTTCCACCAGTCTTCCTTGATGTTGCGCTTCATCTCGCAACCGAGCGGGCCGTAATCCCAAAAGCCGTTGATTCCGCCATAAACTTCCGAACTGTGGAAAATAAACCCGCGGCGTTTGCACAGCGACGCAATGACATCCAGACTGCTCATTTTCGACATAACCATCCTTCACTTGCGAGACGCAAAAGTACGTAAAAGGCAAACATATTCGCCCAAAAAGGCGTTCTCGGCAAGGGAAATCCGGAGCAAACGAAGCTTCGCCCAAATTGGAGTCGAATACGCTTGCCACCCAAGGGCGTAATCGTATAAAGTACGCCCCGTTTTATCCGCTCGGGTGGTGGAATGGCAGACACGTATGTTTGAGGGGCATATGCCGAGAGGCGTGGGGGTTCGAGTCCCCCCCCGAGCACCATCATTTTGATTGGCCTGTTTCGCTGAGTTTTCCGGTGGAACAGGTTTTTTTATTGGTGTTTTCGCCATTTTGCGCGGCAATCCCCGTATACGCGAAGCCCTTGCGTTTCTGACGAAAGCGGGAGCAAGCTCCCGCACTCCACAAACCGGCCGCGTGCATCGTCCATCTTCCCGCCTCCGTCCTCGCCCGACTGTGTTTCGCATCAAACACGCGCTCGACTCGCGTACCGTGTTTTGCGGTTGCGCAGTTGCGTAATCTCACCGTTGCGGTGCATGGCATAACTGCGCTATGATGCGGTGTCGTAATGAGCAGGGAGTTAAAACGATGACAAAGATGAAAAAGGCGGGGGTGTGGGCGGCGAGTTGTGCGGTGTGCGGCTGTGTGGCGCTGGGCGCTGCGCCAGCGCGCAAAACGGTGGTGGTGTGGTCGGAGGGCACTGCGCCGAAGCACCTTTATCCTGCCGACATCAACGGTGCGATCGCTGACGGATTGCGCGCTTCCGACACGCTCAAGGGATGGGAGGTCGTCACGGCTAGCCTCAGCGATCCGGAACTGGGGTTGCCGGATGAACTTTTGGCGCGCGCCGACGTGCTGGTCTGGTGGGGCCACAAAAAACACGGCGAGGTGAAGGACGCGCTGGTCGACAAAATTGAAAAGCGGGTCAAGGAAGAGGGTATGGGATTCATCGCCTTGCACTCCGCGCATTTCGCCAAACCGAACAAGCGCCTGATGGGGACGCCCTGCACGTTCGCGGCTTATGTCAGCGACACGACCGTAACAGAGGTCAAGGTCGCGATGCCGGACCATCCGATCGCCAAAGGCGTGAAGGCCGAGTTTACGGTGGCGAACGATGAGCGCTACAGCGATCCGTATGCGGTGCCGCCGACCGACGAGGTGCCGTTCACCGGCGTGCAGGTCCACAAGAACGGTAAGCGCGAGCCTGCGAAGATGGGGTTCTGCTGGCAGGTCGGGAAGGCCCGTTTCTTCTACTTCCAGCTTGGACACGAGACCAACCCGATCTACTTTGACCCGGAAATCCGTAAGATTATGGCGAATGCCGTTTTGTGGGCTTCTGGTACACCGTAAAGGCGGCATGTGTGGCTGACCGAACGGTGCCTTCAGATGCGCAGAAAAAGGGGGGGTATGAAAAAGAGCGTGACGCGACGCGGGTTTATCGGAACGGCAGGCATCGGGGTGTTGGCGGGCTGTCGGCTCGTGTCCCCCCAGAAGCGTGTGGCGGATGTCGTGGTGTACGGCGGAACTGCAGCCGGTGTCGTGGCTGCTGTGCAGGCCGCGAAAATGGGCAAGTCCGTGATCTTGGTCGGTCCGGACCGCCACTTGGGCGGGCTCTCCTCGGGCGGTCTTGGCTATACCGATTCAGGCAACACGAAGGCGGTCGGCGGTCTGGCGCGCGAGTTTTACGGGCGCATCTACCGGCATTACGACGACGCGCGCGCCTGGCGCTGGCAGCGGATCGGCGACTTCAAGAACGAGGGGCAGGGCAGCCGGTCACGCGTGGACAGTGACCGCACCATGTGGACGTTCGAACCGCATGTGGCGGAAGCGGCCTTCGACACCTGGATCAAAGAGCATCGCGTGCCGGTCTACCGCGACGAATGGCTGGACCGCGAACACGGTGTGGAGAAGCGCGACGGACGTATCGGCGCGATCACGATGCTCAGCGGCCGGCGTTTCGAGGGGCGGATGTTTATTGACGCCACCTATGAGGGCGACCTGATGGCGGCGGCCGGCGTCTCGTACCATGTGGGCCGCGAGGCCAATCGCGTGTATGGCGAGGCCTGGAACGGCATTCAACTTGAGGCGTATAAACATCACAAGCACTATTTCATGACGCCGATCTCCCCCTACAAGGTTCCGGGCAATCCTTCCAGCGGCGTGCTGCCCTATGTGTCGACGGAGCCGCCGGGTAAGACCGGGGAGGGAGACCACCGCGTGCAGGCCTAC
>JAGOBZ010000083.1 GCA_017999015.1 Kiritimatiellia bacterium | reverse complement strand
TTTCCCTTCCCCCGCCCCCCGTCCGTCGGAATACCGCCGGACGGGGGGCGGGGGAAGGCGGCCTCTCCGTGCCCTTGCGGCCCCGACGCTGCCTTCCCTGCCCGCCCTACGCTTGAAATCCCCGCCGCCCTGTGCCACAATGCCCTCACTTTCACACGAGGGAACGATTCACCCGCCAGCCAGCGGCCAGTGTTGCACTGGCCGCTGGCTGGCGGGTCGTAAAACATGACACAAATCAAAGGCATATTCTAGCCGGACAGGGCCGTGATGGCAATCTTGATTGCGATCATCATCATCATCATCATCATCGTTTGTCGAATCACCCGCTTGACGCCCCGTCCACGATCCGTTATTATCCCCGACACTGAATGAAAGCGCAAGGATCCATTGCCGTGGTCGTGAACAGCCTGCCCGTTACCGGGCTGGTTACGGACGTTCTGCTTTTTGCGGCGTGCCGTGCGGGTTCATGATTGAGCGACTGGACAAGTGCTTTAGTGAACAAAACCCGCCGGCGAAAACCTCGGCGGGTTTTTGCGTATTCGGGGCCACAAGCAAGTGAGGGAAATATGAAGGACAAGGCAGATAAAGACATGTCATCCGCAGCGACGCAACCGCTCAAATCAGGCGCGCAGTGTGTCGTCGACGGATTGGTCAAGGCGGGCTGCGAGGTGCTTTTCGGGTATCCCGGGGGTGCCGTCCTCGACATTTTCAACTGTCTTTACGAAGCTCCGTTCAATTTCGTCCTCACGCGTCACGAGCAGGGTGCCGTTCACATGGCGGACGGTTACGCCCGTGCCACAGGCAAGCCCGGGTGCTGTCTGGTGACCTCGGGCCCCGGAGCCACCAATACGGTGACCGGCTTGGCCACGGCCTACATGGACGGGATTCCGCTGGTGTGCATCACCGGGCAGGTGGCGCTCAACATGATCGGCAACGACGCCTTCCAGGAGGCCGACGTGATCGGCATTACGCGACCGGTCACCAAACATAATTTTCTCGTGCGCAATGCGGACGAGCTGCCAGACATCATCGCCAAAGCCTTCTACATCGCCACGACGGGCAAGCCCGGCCCCGTGGTGATCGACATCCCCAAGAATGTTCAGAAGCAGAAGACGGCATTGTTGCCCCCCGAGGTGGTGACCATGCGGGCCTATCATCCCGATGTACCGATCAATGCGGCGGAGATCGCGCAGTTTGCCGAGTTGATCAACAGCGCGTCGCGTCCGTTGCTCTATGTGGGCGGCGGCGCGATCAGCGGAAACGCGGCCGAGGCGCTCGCGCAGTTGGCGCGCAAGGCCAACATTCCGGTGACGACAACGCTGATGGCGCTCGGCATCTTTCCTGAGACCGATCCGCTCTCCCTGCACATGCTGGGCATGCACGGCAGCGTGGCTGCAAACTATGCGGTGGACCACTGCGATCTCCTGATCTCGGCCGGCGCACGCTTCGATGACCGTGTGACCGGGAAGATCTCTTCGTTCGCGAGCAAGGCGACGATCGTGCACATCGACATCGACCGTTCTTCGATCAGCAAGAGCGTGCGTGCCGATCTCGGCGTGCACGGCTACGTCAAGCCGGTGCTGGAGGCGGTGCTGCCTTTCGTGAAGCCGGCCGAGCACGCCGAGTGGTTTGAGCAGGTGAACCGCTGGAAGGAACGCTTCCCGTTCACCTACCCGCAAAGCACGGACGCGCTGATGCCGCAGTACGTGATCGAACAGATCGATGCGGTCAGCGCGGGCAAGGCGGTGGTGGTGACTGACGTCGGCCAGAACCAGATGTGGGCCGCGCAGTATTTCCGCTACACGCATCCGCGCAACTTCATCACGTCTGGCGGCCTCGGCACGATGGGCTTCGGCCTTCCGGCCGCGATCGGCGCGCAGTTCGGGCGGCGCGGCGAGCCGGTGGTCTGCGTGACCGGCGACGGCGGCGTGCAGATGAACTTTCAGGAACTCGTGGTGGCGGTGGAGCACCACATTCCGATCGTGGTGGTCATCCTCAACAACGGGTTCCTCGGTATGGTGCGTCAGTGGCAGGAGCTGTTTTACGGACGCCGCTACTCGGGCGTGATGCTCAGCCAGCACGGTCGTGCGCCCAACGAGGAAATCCCAGAGTCTCCGGGGTACCTGCCGGACTTTGTGAAGATGGCAGAGGCGCACGGTGCGTGCGCGCGGCGGATCTTCAAAGAGGAGGAGGTCGGCCCCGCCTTGCGCGAAGCGTTGGCAAGCGGCAAGACGTGGGTGCTTGAGTGCATCGTGGCGCCTGAGGCCAATGTGTTTCCCATGATCCCCCCCGGCTCGCATGTGGCGGAGATGATCAACCACACGGTGTAAGGGGCGGTGCAGTCACGAGAATAGGTTTAACGTTCGAACATCCGGAAAAAAGTATGAAGCATATCATCAATTGTCTTGTGGAGAATCAGCCCGGTGTGCTGGCTCGCATCGTGGGCCTGATCTCTGGGCGCGGCTACAACATTGAAACGCTTAATGTGGGGCCTACCGCCGATCCGACTGTCTCCAAAATGACGATCGTGGTGCCGGGGGACAGCCATATCATAGAACAGGTGACCCATCAGTTGTCCAAACAGGTCGACGTGATCGAGGTGGTGAACATGACCAACCGCCGCCATCTGGACCGCGAATTGATCCTTGTTCGCGTCGCCACCGCGAACCATCACGCACGCGCCGAGATCGTGGACCTGGCGGCGCTCTTCATGGCACGCGTGGTGGCCGTTCAGGAAGACTCAGTGACCATCCAGATGGTTGGCAATCAGGAGACCGTGGCCGATTTCCTGCGCCTCATGAAGCCCTACTCGATTGTGGACATCTCGCGGACCGGCGTGATTGCGGTGGGCCGCGAAGCGCCGGAAGCGGCCGCCCCAAAAGGATAATGCATCCATGCAAACGCCGCTCCGGTTTGCGTTGCTCGGCCATCCTGTGAAGCACTCGCTCTCGCCTGTGATGCACGAGGCCTCGTTCCGAGCGCTCGGCATCGCTGCGGAGTATGGCTGCATGGATGTCCCGACAGACGCCCTCGGCGCGTGCCTGTCGGCGTGCCGGGCGCAGGGGTATGCCGGATTGAACGTGACGGTTCCGCACAAAGCCGCCGCGCTGGCGTGGATGGATCGTCTCGATGCATCGGCGCACCTCTACGGGGCTGTGAACACGGTGCGCATCGATGCGGCCGGGCTCACCGGCGTCAACACCGATGCCGAGGGTTTTCTTGAAGATCTTGCCGTAAACCACCGGCTCTCGCCCGAGGCGGCTCGCGTGGTGATTCTGGGGTGCGGCGGCGCCGGCCGCGCGCTGGCGATCGCATGCGCGCATCGCGGCGCGGATGAGGTCGTTCTGGCTAATCGGACGCTCGCCAAAGCTGAACAGGTGGCGGCGGAGATCGTTGACCGCGTGCCCGATTCGTCGGCAGAGATCCGTGTGCTCGCGCCGGAGCCTGGTGCATGGGCTGCGGCCTGTCGCGAGGCCGATCTGGTGGTGCAGTGCACGACGGCCGGCCTGCACGCCGACGACGCGCCGCTGCTGCCGCCCGAAGCGTTCCGGCGCGGCCAGTTCCTCTATGACATCGTCTACACGCAGCGTGTCACGCCCACGATGCGCTCGGCCTTGGCCGCCGGCGCGGATGCGGCCAACGGCGCGGGCATGCTGGTGTATCAGGGCGCAGCGGCCTTCCGCGAGTGGACCGGCCGCGACGCCGACACCGGCGCCATGCGCGCCGCACTTGACGCGCGTCTGTACGGCACGCGGAGTGTTTGAGGGGACTAAAGGACAAGCCGGATCGTGGAAAAACCCATCTCGCGTTCGGCGTGCGGCAAGAAGGCGAGGATCGCTTTGCCGCCGACTATAGTCTCTGGAAAGCGGCCTTGTGTCTGGGGGGCCAGTCAGAGTATACTCAGACTTCTTTTTCAACTCATTCAGCGGGATGGCGAATCATGAGGATTCTTTCGGGCATTCAGCCCTCTGGCAAGCTGCATCTGGGCAACTATTTCGGCATGATGCGGCCTGCGCTGCAGCTTCAGGAGCGGGGCGAGGCGTATCTGTTCATCGCGAACTATCACGCGCTGACCTCTGTGCATGACCGCGAGCGGCTCAAGCAGGACACGTGGGATGTCGCGCTCGACTTTCTGGCGTGCGGGCTCGATCCGGTGCGCACGGTCTTCTTCCGTCAGAGCGATGTGCCGGAGGTGCACGAACTGGCATGGCTGCTCTCGGCGGTGACGCCCATGGGGCTGCTGGAGCGCTGCCACTCCTACAAAGACAAAATCGCCAAGGGGATCGCACCGTCTCACGGGCTGTTCGCGTATCCGGTACTGATGGCGGCGGACATTCTCATCTACCAGTCGAACGTGGTGCCGGTGGGACGTGACCAGAAGCAGCATGTGGAGGTCACGCGCGACCTCGCCCTCAAATTCAACAACGAGTTCGGCGAGGTTTTCACGATTCCGGAACCTTTCATTCCGGACGAGGTGGCGGTAGTGCCGGGGCTGGACGGACAGAAGATGTCCAAGAGTTACGGCAATACGATCGAGCTGTTCGGCGACATGAAAGAGACGAAGGCGCGCATCATGAAGATCGTCACCGACAGCAAGGGGCTTGAGGACCCCAAAGACCCCTCGGCCTGTAATGTGTTCGCGCTGTACAAACTGTTCGCCGACGACGCGCGGCGGCAGGAGATGGAGGCCAACTACCGCGGCGGAAACTATGGGTACGGCCATGCCAAAAAGGCGCTGGCTGCAGTGTTTGAAGAGACCTTTGCACCGTTCCGCGCGCGCCGCGCCGAGTTGCAGGCGCACCCCGATTATGTGGAGGAGGTGCTGCGCAAAGGAGCCGAGCGCGCCCGCGCGGAGGCTGCCAAGACTTTGGGCCGCGCGCGCGATGCGGTGGGGCTGTCGTTTACAGGAAGAACCTGACCGTATGGCGCTTGATGCATGGCTGACCGACGACTATAAGGTCGATCTGGAGGTGTTTGAAGGGCCTCTCGATCTCTTGCTCTATCTGATCCGGCGCGAGGAGGTCGATATCTACGACATCCCGATCGAGCGGATCACGGCGCAGTACATGGCGTATCTCGACGTCATGCGCATGCTGGACCTCAACATCGCCGGCGAGTTTCTGGTCATGGCTGCCACGCTGATGATGATCAAGAGCCGGATGCTGCTGCCGGTCGAGGCGCGCGCCGCCGACGAGCCGTCCGACGAGGAGTGGATCGATCCTCGGCTGGATCTGGTGCGCCAGTTGGTCGAGTACAAAAAATTCAAAGACGCGGCGGAACGCCTGCTGGAATTTGAGACCTTGCAGAGCGAAGCGTTTTCATTCGGCGGCGAAAAACCCGTTTTTGAAAAAAGCGTGGCTGATGCCGGCCAAGCGCTGGGCGATATCGGCCTTTTCGACCTGCTGACGGCTTTCCAGGAAGTGTTGGCGCGTGCGCCGATGGAGCCGCTCGGGCATCTGGAACCGATCCGCTGGTCGGTTCCAGACAAGATGGAGGCGATCAGCGCGAGGGTGCGCGACGGACATCGCCTTGAGTTTTCCAAGCTCTTCAACCCTGAGTCGCACCGCAACGAGGTGATCGTCACCTTCCTGGCGCTGCTGGAGTTGCTGCGCCTGCGCCAGATTGTGATTCACCAAAATGCGGCGTTTCACGAAATCCTGATTCTGCCGGTGGAGGATGCCGCAGGCGAACCGCTGCCGCCACCGCTGATCGGAGGAGGCGAGCATGTCGAACCCTGAAGAGGTCAAACTGCCGTTGGCATCGAGTCTTCAGCAGGTGGTCGGTGCGCTGCTCTTCGGCGCTGACCATCCGCTCTCTGTCGAGGAGATCCGCGCCTGTCTTATGAGCGTTGCGGAACTGGACGGCGCGGCGAGCGAAACGTCTGTGCTGTTTGCGGAAGCGTCGCCGCGCGAGATCAGCGATGCGGTCGAGAGTATCGCCAAGGAGTTGTCGCGCCTGGAATTGGGCATCGAGGTGGCGGCGATCAACGGCGGGTTCCGCTTTCAGACGCAGCCGAGCTGCGGACGCTGGGTGCGTAACCTGCTGAAAATGGACCGTCCGAACACGTTGTCGCGTCCGGCGCTTGAGACGCTCGCGATCATTGCGTACCGGCAGCCGATCGCCAAGTCGGAGATCGAGTCGATCCGCGGCGTGACGGTCGACCATATCGTGAAAGCGCTGATGGAACTGCATCTGATCCGCATTGTCGGGCGCAGCGAATTGCCGGGACGTCCCTTCCTCTACGGCACGACCGCGACCTTTTTGAACCATTTCGGATTGAGCAGCCTCAAGGAATTGAACGAGCTGGATCCCACGTTGCAGCGTTCAAAACCCGGCGAGCGAAAGGCTGTCCATAAGAAAGAAAAGAAAGCCGACAAAGACGCTGCCAATGAAGCGCCGCTGTTTGCGTCGCGAGACACGGCGACCCCTGTGCCTGCGACTGAGCCGGCCGATGCCGTGAAGGAGATATTGGGTGGCGATGCGCCGGCTGACGCCGAACCTGTGTTTGAAAAAGAAGAAGAGGGCGCATAGCGGCGATGCTTTTTTTGAACAAGATTCCCCCGCCCGAAACGTTTCGGGATTTTGGCGAACCGAATGCGTTCAAGATTTGGATGAAGTGGGCGATGGCTGCGGCCTTCGCGGTGTGCGCGGGCGGTCTTTTGATCTGTGTCGGCATCGAGGGATGCCGAAAGGAGGGGCCGCCGTCCGACGGGCAGAAGGCTCCTGAGACTGAAACGCCGCGCACGGAGCCGCCGCCCGACCTGCACAGTCCGGTACGCGACGCGCCGGCCTCGTTCCCGCCGGATTCGAATCTGCCGCGCGGCAAGGAGATCTATGCCTCGGGACCGATTGACCTGGAGACGTTCGATCCCAAGCGAGATCTCGTGCGGTTTGAAGATCCGCGTGTCTGGTTTGAAAGCGACCACGACGGCCATACCGATGACGAGGATGATCATCTGATTCACCGCGCCATGGAGGTGCCGCTGCGGCGCTTGGTGAATCTGCTGGAGAAAAAAAATGGCACGCTCAAGGTGCAGGACGCCTTCCGTCATGCCGACAAGAACCGCATTCACATGGCGCGCTCGCTGCACTGCGAGGGACGCGCGGTTGACCTGACCAGCGAGGGCGTGAGCCTGAGCGACCTGGCGAAACTCTGCTGGCAGGCGGGGTTTGATTTTGTGCTTTACGAAGTGCCGCGCAGCTCGGGCGTTCATCTGCACGTCTCGGTCAAACGTGCCCCCGATGCGCCGTTGCCGCCGCGCCCGGCGAAGTGATACCACTGCCGAAAAGTATATGGACTAAACGGGCGGTCCCACACACGGGGAGAGACGAGCGTCTGCTCGTCCAAGGGCAAGCAGACGCTTGCCCCTCCCGTTTGCCTGATGCCCCTATATAGTCTAAGAACTTTTCGGCAGTGGTATGAGAGTGCGCGCGGCACAGCGGCAAACATCTACTCGTCAACAGTCTCGTCGCGCTGATAGATCGGCAACTGGCGGTAGGGAACGGTAAACGCCAGGATCACCATGGCGGTTTGGTAGTATCGGTCCTGCTCGCCGCGATCCCAATAACCGTCCGCTTTTTGCTCCGGGATCCAGGTGTCGTACATCCAGCGCGAAAAGTCCTGCCATTCGCGTCCGCCAAGCTGGAACAATCCTTGCGCCGCGTAATACATGCCATAAAAACAATACTGTTGTTTGGGCAATTCCGCGTATTTATCCATCAGGTACCGGGCGGCCCTGCCCACGGCGCGGTGGCCGTGCTCACCACACAATGAAAGACAGAGGATGCCGGCGCCGGTCAGCGTGATCGCATGCGATTGTTGATCCGTATAGCCGAAGCATCCCTGCTTTTCATCGTGGCGCCGCAGCACATACTCCACCGCGTTCTTGATCGCCTCCGGCGGAACGGCTGCGCCGTTGAGACGCGCAGAACGTAGCGCCATCAGCGCCCAGCCGCTGCATGAAAAATCACTGTCACGGGAATCGGGCTGGTAACGCCAGCCGCCTTGATGACTCTTGTCTTTTTCGATCTTCTGCGCATCGAGGATGATCTTCAAAGCGCGCGGCAATGCTTCGCCGATCTTGGCCTGAAGCTCGGGACGCACCATGCCGGAGACTTCAGAGAGAAAGAGCGTGGCGATACAGTGCGAATACATCTTGCCGTCATTTCCGCCGAGATAGCCGTCCGCGCGTTGGACCTCGGCGAGGCGCGTGATGATGCGCTCGATCACGGGGCCATAGGGCTCAGTGCCGGGCATATGCCCGCGCGCCAAAAAAGCCATTCCGCAAAGCGCCCAGATGCCCGATGTGTTTTGCGCCTGGCCGCCGTTTCCGAACGTGCCGTCCGGGCGCTGTCCGCGGGCAATCCAGTCGAGGCCGCGGCCGACAGCAGCATCGATCTCTGCTTCGGTTTGCTTGTTTGGCGACTCCGCACCCCATATTGCCAGCGCCGTTCCTATGCCAAGACATGTGATTACGAGACGATAAGACGTCGTCATCATCTTTTCCTTCCTCCGACGGTCAATGTACATTCCAATGCGTCCCAGTGTAGCGCGATCAACCGGCCGCTTCAATGCTTCGCATGATTGGCTGGTTTCGAGGTTTCATGTTAGACGAACTGCCGCCATGCGGTGTACACTGTTTTGTCGGTTGCGATTGGATGTCGAACTGTTGGCGAATCGGCAAGGGGAAACAGTATAATGAATCAGGGGCGGATGTGGCTGGCGGGCTGTCTGCTGGCGCTGAATGCGGCGGGACAACTCGGGACGGAGCTGATTCCGAACAACGCGCTGGCGCGTCTCGACGCCAAAGGCTGGCCCGAAGGCTGGCCGGCCGGCAGGCAGGCGCGGATCGTGCAGGATGAGGGGGGGCGCCGTCTGGTCTGCTCCGGAGCCGGTGCCGGCGTCGGTTTCCGCATCCCGCTGAAGCCGGAGTACGGACGCCTCCGGCTCGCGATGCAGATGAAGGTCACGGATGTCGCGCTGGGCAAGGAGAGCTGGGAGACCGGACGGCTCACGATGTCGTTCCATGATGCCAAGGGCGCACGCATCGGCCCCTGGCCGAATGTCTTCGGCATGACCGGCACCACCGCCTGGACCGCGTGCGAGCGCATCTATCCGATCCCGGAAGGGGCCGTCACGCTCGCGCTGTCGCCCTGCAATCTCGGGGCGTCGGGGACCGTCGAGTTTCGCGGGCTGTCGCTGACCGTCTGCCGCCTGCGCGCGCGGGTCAAGGCGGATGCGCCGCTGCCGCCGGGCGCCGATGCGGAGCCCGAGTCGCTCGCGGACGCCTGGCGTCAGACCACCGCGACGCGCGAGCGCGTTTGCCTCAGCGGCCTGTGGCGCTTCCGGCCTGTGCTGCCCGAGGATCCGGACGCGGCCGTGCCGCCGCCGGGCGATTGCTGGGGCTGGTTCAAGGTGCCGGGCATCTGGCCGCACGGCGAGTGGATGCCCGAGAGCGGCGTGCAGCAGGTGTGGGTCGCCCCTTGGCTGGAAGAGCGCGCGCGCCTCCGCGATGTGGAGCAGGCGTGGTACAAGCGGCGGTTCACGGTGCCGGATGCCTGGGCGGGCCGCCGCCTGACGCTCACGTTCACGATGCTGCAGACACACGCGCAGGCGTTCGTGGACGGCCGGCCGTGCGGCGAGGTGTGGTATCCCGGCGGCGAATTGGATTTGACCGGGCATCTCGTGCCCGGCCGCGAGCAGGAGCTGGCGCTGCGTGTCACGGCGCGTCCGCTGACCGCCGAGCGCAATGCCTTCATGGCCCCGGACCGGATCATCACGGACAAGGCGAGCGTCAATCACAAAGGCATCACGGGCGATCTCTTCCTCACCGCCCAGCCGGCCGCGGCGCGCCTCGAAGATGTGCAGGTCATCACCTCGGTGCGCGACCGGCGCGTGACCTTCGCGGCTGAAACCGCCGGCTTGGACGCGGGGCCGTGGCGCCTGCGGGCCGAGGTCAGCGAACGCGGCGGCGCGGCTGTCGCGCGGCGCTTCGAATCTGACGCGCTCGCGCCCGACGCGGCCGGCGTGCTGCGCTTCAACGCCGCGTGGCCTGACGCCAAGCTCTGGGACACCGACACGCCGCAGCACCGCTACACGGTGGCGCTTTCGCTGCTGGACAAAGCCGGCACGGTGGTGGATACCCTGACGCCGGTGACGGTCGGCTTCCGCGAGATCCGCATCGAGGGCCGGGACTTTCTGCTCAACGGCCTGCCGGTCCACCTGCGCGCGCTGCACAACACGACTTC
>JAGOBZ010000082.1 GCA_017999015.1 Kiritimatiellia bacterium | reverse complement strand
TGATGTTGAGGCCGGGGCCGAACACCACATCGGCGGCTTCGACGATGGCCAGATTTTTGACTGAGAGCTGAGCGAGCATCGCAAAAAGTGAAAGGTTGGGCTGAAAAAAACCGGAACGCAGAACGTGTAAACGGCTGAAGATTATCACAGATGTGCCTGCCTTGAACAGGAGGACCGGCCATCGAATTACAGCATCCCATCCGCCGAACTCGTTGTTCTCCGCGGGATATTTCTCATAACCGACGCGGTGTTTCTGTTCTAAGGCTCATCCCCAATTCACTTGCTGTTGAGTGGCAGGGCTACGCGAAGATCGCGCGTTTCTTGGAAATAGATACGCAAGGCTGGGGGCGCGGACGGCCTCGTCCGCGGAAAGGGCTGTCACTGTCAGGAGAGAACTCTGAGCATTCGCCAATAGGTCTCATTGGCCTTGCACGCGGTTTCTCATCGCGGACGAGGCCGTCCGCGCCCCGACGTGCCGCTCAATATACGCATTCGATTCGCACCTCCCTGCCATTCGCCGACTACCTGGCAAACCTGAACCCTGTACCCGAGCAAGTGAATCGGGGATGAGCCTTGTAGGCTACAGGCGATCACTCCAGAAGCCGACACTTTGTGAGAAATTTATGGGTTGACTCTTTCTGCCCCCCGCATAATGAGCGACAATTACGGGTTCCGGATGCTTCCGGTCTGCCCTATAGGATGGTGGTGTATGCAACCATAGGTTGTGGCATGTTGCCGATAGAAACCTATGAGCTTTTTGTAAAACGGAGAAACCGATCGTGCTCTTGAAGAACATCGATAAGAATCTGAAGAAACCGACACTCGATCTGGCTTTTTTTATCGCGAACGCCGACTCGATATTTTTGGGCGAGGAGAACACATTGATTGATGCCTACAAAAACGAAATGGGCCTCGTCTATTCGCCCAAACAGAAATCGCTCAATGCAATCCTTGCGGCATTTGAACAGGCTTCAGAAAGCGACCGGCGCACGGTGCTGTTCGAGATGACCGCGCTGGTGGTTTGCGACGGTACGTTTTCAAAAGATGAAAGAACCGTTCTGAACCAGATCGCCAAGGCATGGGGCATCAAACCCGCCTTTGTCACAAAAGCTGCCGCTATTTCCGGGGAGGTCTACGGGCTGTACCGCCAAATCAACAAGCTGATCTGTGGCCCCGTTTCCGCGAAGAAGGGGTGAATATATGGGAACTGAAGACCGGGGCAGACGTAAAGTTGCGTCCGCCCGCAACGCGGGTATCGCCGCGCTGAGCCACGGCACCGTGCAACGTTACGGCTCTGCGGCCAAAGAACACCTCGTCGCGTACACCGGCATCGACAATGAAACGGGGCGGCGATTGTCCAAAAGCCTTCGAGGCATTGCCAAATCAAAAGTTACGGAATTGCGGGTGAGAAGGGAACGGGCATGGTCGGCGGGGCGATGGGAGCCGCTGTCGGCACTCTGGTCGGGGGGCCTATCGGAGCGGTCGTCGGGAGCATGGTCGGGTATTTGATGGCCACGTCCTGCTACGGCGAACTTCTGGGGGCGTTGCGCGGCGCTAAGCTGGCGCGGGCCGAGCGCATCCGTGTCGAGCGGGAATGCGAGGAGGCCATCCGGCTGATCCGCCAGTACAGGACCGAGATGGAGGAGCACATCGCCGACTATCTGGCCGACCATACGGCGGCGTTCCATTCCGCCTTCACCATGATGAAACACGCGGCGGGCGTGGGGACGTTGACGGTTTCATTGATGGCGCGAACGCCGTGACGCGGAAACTGGGCGGCAAGCCCCGGTTTGAATCCATGCAAGAATTTGACGGTTTCATGCAGACGGGCGATGCGCTCGTTTTGTAGAACCTGATGTGACGGAACAACTCAACCAAGAAAGACGGAATACTATGCCACTTCCTCTCCTTATCGGAGGCGCAATTTTCGCCGGCCTTTTCGGTGCTGGTTCAGCGATCAACGCCAGTTCCAAGAACGACGAAGCTCGGGGCATCAATCAAGAAGCGGACGATATCATTGGAAAAGCGAAAACACGCTTGGAAACACGCAGATCGAAATGTAATAGTGCGCTTCAAAAGTTGGGGCGTCAGAAACTGAAAGTGTTGAACGGGAATGTGACGCGGTTCGTGGACACATTCGGGAAACTGAAAGCGGTCAAGCTGGAACAGACAGAGGGGATTTACGAGATCCAGAACGTAAAGTTCAACAAGGAGTCACTGGCAGAGCTGCGCGAGATGAGTAATCTCGTCGTCTCCGTATCCGCCTTTGACGGTGCGGGGTCTGCGCTTACAGGCGGCGCGCTCACCGCATTCGGAGCCTATTCTGCTACGACCGCTCTTGCTACTGCTTCGACCGGGACAGCTATCGCGGGCTTGAGTGGCGTGGCCGCAACCAACGCGACTCTGGCTTGGCTGGGAGGCGGCTCGCTGGCCGCAGGAGGACTGGGCGTGGCGGGCGGAACGGCCGTACTAGGAGGCTTGGTCGCCGGGCCGGCGCTTCTAATCATGGGGCTCGTAGCCAACAATCGCGCCAATGAAAATCTCGACAATGCACGCAGCCGGCGTGCAGAGGCGCGTAAAGTCGCAGAAGAACTCGAAACCGCAGGGGCGATGTGCGAAGGCATTGCGGAGCGGTCTGATCTTTTTACGGATCTGCTGACAAAAATGAACAGCCGGTTCGGGCCGCTGATAGACGCGATGAATGTGTTCATCGACACACGAGGAACAAGCTGGGGAAGATTCAAAAAAACAGAAAAAGGGGCCATCGCGGCATGCGCCAGCCTCGCACAAACGATCAAGACGGTGCTGGACACCCCCATCCTGTCGAGGGACGGAAACCTCAACCCTCACTCCAAGACCATTGCAAAACAGGTGATCGAGGTTCTGGGATGCGACGGGGCACGTAACGCATGACTTTCCCATGCTTCCGGTATGGACAATGCTGCCGGATGATAAAAGCAGTCCCATCGCTGGCGAGTTATGATCGCGGTGATGGAGTCTGCAAGCATTTGAACGGAAAGCGCTGCGCAATCTATGCGGATCGTCCCGAAGTTTGCGATGTGGCGCGCATGTACCGGAACCATTTTTCGGGCTCAATGTCCGAATCCGAGTTTATTGAAGTGAATCTGGCGATTTGCCGGCAACTGGCGAAACACACAGAGGCTTGATCGCTAGCACGACGGACACTACCCGACGAGGAAAATCGCGGAAATCGCAAAATCAGATTGTCGAATCTTCTCTGCTGTTCATTGCCGCAACGCATGCGGCCAGATTCCGTTCCTCAATCAATACTGTAAACAAGGCACTTGGTTCTTTGAAAAATGTGAACAGTTGTTTTCGAGCTTTTCTGGCTTTGCGCCGTGTTTCGAAAATCTCGGCTCGCTCATTCACCCGAAACATGAAATTGACTGGAAATCTTTCCTGATTGCGTTGAGGCGCAGGCGATATTCGTACTCAGCCTCCGAAGGTTGATTCCGTTCGGTGTTCTGAGTTCAGCGTTCGGCGTTATCTGCTCTCCTATTCGGCGGTCTCGGCGAGACCGCCCTACCGTTTCGCGTTCCGTCCGGCAGATCAAACTCAACAAGAAACGTCAAAGGTCTTGATGCTGGATGCCCGTATGGCGGGCGATGCGAGCTAACATCGTGGGGCCGATCTCGACAGATCGGACTCAACCTGTAACTTATAACCTGTAACCGGAAACCCAACCGGCGCGTTTGCGGATGGGACCGTTTTTTGATATTGTTCACCTTTTCTTTTTGGACGGATACGATGAAATGCGAACTGTGTCATAAAGCGGACGCGGAAACCGCGATCCGGCGCGAGGTGAAGGGCGAGGTCCAGGAGCTTTACGTCTGTCAGGGCTGCGCCCGACAGGAGGCCGCGCCGCCTGCCTCTGAGGCGGCGCAGCCGATCCCGGACGGGGCGGGAGCGGTGCCGTTGATGGGCATGATCCTCGATGCGGCGTTCGAGATCGTGGGGCGCGCCATGAATCTCGCCGAGCCGGCGTGCCCGGCTTGCGGTATCCTGCGTCACGAATACCGCAAGCAGTCGCGCTTGGGATGCCCGGAGTGCTATGCGGCGTTTGCAAAAGAGCTGGACGCGGCGATCTTTGACCTGCACCGCGCCGCGCAGCACGTCGGTAAAGTGCCGCAGCGGGCGCAGGCCCTGTGGCAGCGCCGTCAGCTTGAGGCGCGTCTGGCGGATGCGGTCAAGGCGCAGCGCTACGAAGAGGCGATCGCGCTGCGCGATGAACTGCGCCGCCTGCCGGAGACTGACGCTGCAAAAGGAGGCCCGCCATGATGCTGACGCCGGAGGATCAGGCGGTCCTGCAACCTGCGGTGCCCGCGGAAGCCGTGACGATCGCGATGAGCTGCCGCGTGCGGCTGGCGCGCAATCTGGCGGGCGAGCGGTTCCCGGATTGGGCGACCGAGCGTGACCGCGAGCGGGTCTTGGGCGCAGTGCGCGAGGCTTTGCGTAAAGAGGCCCCCGAATTGGGCATGGTGCCGGTTGCGGGGGTTGAGGCGCGGGAGCGCGATATCCTGTGCGAATCGCACCTGATCAGCAAGGAACTGCTGGAGCGGGCGGCAGGCGGCGGCATGGCGGTGGCGCAGGACGGCACGGTCTGCGTCATGGTCAATGAAGAGGACCACCTGCGCATCCAGGGGTTCGCTCAGGGGCTGGACATGCAGGCAGCCTGGCGCTGCGCGGATGAATTGGACACGCGCCTGGAGCGCCATCTCGCCTATGCGTGGTCGCCGCGGCTGGGGTATCTGACGGCCTGCCCGAGCAATGTCGGCACCGGCCTGCGCGCGGGAGTCATGCTGCACCTCCTGGGATTGAGGCTGTTAGGCGAGATTGATCCGGTCGTGAGTGCCCTGGAAAGGATGCAGCTGCTGGTGCGCGGTATCGGCGGCGAGGGGTCCGAGGCGGCCGGCCAGATCTATCAGGTGTCGAACATGGACACGCTGGGCACGGACGAGGCGGGGATTATCCGCCGCGTGACGCGCATTTGTGCGGAGGTGGTGCGGCAGGAGCATAACGCGCGCGTGCGGCTGCTGCAGGAGTCTTCGCTGGTGCTGGTGGATTGTTTGGCGCGCTCGCTGAGTGTGCTGCAGAACGCGCGCCTGTTGACCACGGCCGAGGCGCTGGAGTTTCTTTCGGCGTTGCGTCTGGGGGCGGCGATGGGGCTTTGCACGCGTCTGAAGGTGTCGGATGTGGACGGGCTGATCCTGATGATGCAGCCGGGCCATCTGCAGAAGGGGCTGGACGCGGTGATGACCTCTGACGAGCGTGACGAGATGCGGGCGGATTTTCTGAGCCGCAAGGTGGCCCGCGTCAAACTGAAGTGTTGAGGAGAGTCTATGAACGGTTTTGAGCATTTTACGGAACGCGCGCAGCGAGCGCTGCAGTTGGCGGCGCGCGAAGCCGGGCGTTTCAACCATCCTTACATCGGCACCGAGCACCTGCTGCTGGGGCTGGTGGCGCTGGGCGAGGGCGTGGCGGTTGAGGTGCTGGAGGAGCTGGGGGTGGCGCTGGACGATGTGCGCATCGCGGTCGAACGCATGGTCGGCTTTGGCGGCGACACCAAGACCAAGGGCGAACTGCCCTACACACCGCGCACAAAGAAGGTGCTGCAGCTCGCGGTTGCCGAGGCGCAGTCGATGCAGCAGCAGATGGTGGGCACCGAGCATCTGCTGCTGGCGCTGCTGCGCGAAGGCGAGGGCGTGGCCGCGCAGGTCTTGCAGTCGCTGAATGTGCAGCTCGAAGAGGTGCAGGACGGCGTGCGCCGCTGCCTCGAGGCGATGGAGGAGGCGGACGAAGAGGATGGCGGTTTCGACCCCTCAGAAGGTGAAGGGGGGGCGCCAGAGCCGGAGCGCGGGCCGCCGACCGGCGCGCCGCAGGCGGCGGGTGCAAAAAAGGAAGTCAAGTCCAAGACCCCCGCGCTCAATGCGTTCGGCCGCGATCTGACAGAGATGGCGAAAAAGGGCGAACTGGACCCGGTGGTCGGCCGCCGCAGTGAATTAGAGCGCGTGATCCAGATTCTGTGCCGCCGTTCCAAGAACAATGCGGCATTGCTGGGCGAGGCCGGCGTCGGCAAGACAGCGGTGGTGGAGGGCCTGGCGCACGCGATCATCAACGGCGATGTGCCGGAACGTATGCTGGAGCGGCGTGTGATCGCGCTCGACATGGCGTTGATGGTTGCGGGCACAAAGTACCGCGGCCAGTTCGAAGAGCGCATCAAGGCGGTCGTGGAAGAGATACGGCGCGAGAAGAATGTCATTCTGTTCCTGGATGAGCTGCACACCATCGTGGGGGCCGGCGGGGCCGAGGGCGCGATGGACGCCGCCAACATCATCAAGCCCGCGCTGGCGCGCGGCGAACTGCAGTGCATCGGCGCGACAACGCTCAGTGAATACCGCAAGTCCATCGAGAAGGACGCCGCGCTGGAGCGCCGTTTCCAGACCGTGCGCGTCGAAGAGCCGACCGTCGAAGAGACGGTGTCGATCCTGCGCGGCATCGCGCCGCGCTATGAGGCGCACCACAATGTGCTGTACGAAGCCGGGGCGCTGGAGGCGGCCGCCAAGCTGACCGCGCGCTACCAGCCCGGCCGTCAGTTGCCGGACAAGGCGATCGACGCGATCGACGAGTCAGGCGCCAGGGTGCGCATGCGGGTGTCGGCGCGGCCGCCGGACGTGCGCGAATTCGAACGGCGCATCCGCGAGGTGGGCCAGAAGAAAGACGCGGCCATCCGCGATCAGCATTTTGAGGAGGCAGCGGCGCTGCGCGACGAAGAGCGCAGGGCCAAGCAGGAGCTGGACGCCGTGGTGGCGGCGTGGAAGGCCGAACACAGCGAGAAGGCCCAGCCGGTGACGGTCGACGACGTGACCGAGACGGTGGCGCACATCACCGGCGTGCCGATCAAGCGCATGAGCGAGACCGAGTTGGCGCGTATGCTCAATATCGAGCAGGAACTGCAAGAGGCGGTCGTGGGCCAGTCCCCGGCGATCCAGGCCGTGGCGCGCGCGCTGCGGCGTTCGCGGGCCGACCTCAAAGATCCCAAGCGTCCGATCGGTTCCTTTATTTTTCTGGGGCCGACCGGCGTGGGCAAGACCCTGCTGGCCAAGGCGCTGGCCGAAAAGATGTTCGGCGACGAGAAGGCGCTGATCCAGATCGACATGTCCGAGTACATGGAGAAATTCACCGTCTCGCGCCTGATCGGCTCGCCGCCCGGCTACATCGGCCACGAAGAGGGCGGGCAGCTCACCGAGCGCGTGCGGCGCCGGCCGTACAGCGTCGTGCTTTTCGACGAAGTGGAAAAGGCGCACCCGGACGTGATGAACATGCTGCTGCAGCTTTTGGAGGAGGGCCGTCTCACCGACAGCCTGGGACGGCAGGTTGACTTCCGCAACACGGTGGTGATCCTGACCTCCAACCTCGGCTTCGACACGGCCAAGCAGGGACAGGGCCTGGGCTTTGTGCACGAGTCCGCACAAGAGGACTACGACCGGTTGCGCGAGCGCATGACCAACGCGGCCAAACAGATCTTTAAGCCGGAACTGCTGAACCGGTTTGACGACATCATCGTTTTCCGCAAGCTGGACAAGGCGGATGTCGTGAAAATCCTCGACATCGAATTGGCCAAGCTGCGGGTGCGACTCTCCGCCAAAGCGATCACGCTGGAACCTGACGAAGCGGCCATCGCGTTTCTGGTCGGCAAAGGTTTTGATCCCGCCCTGGGCGCCCGGCCGCTGCGGCGCACGGTCGAGCGCTATCTGGAAGACCGTCTGGCCGAGGAACTGCTGCGCGGCGTGCTGACCGCCGGCGTGATCGAGATCAGCGTGGCCGACGACGGCCAGGGACTCGCTTTCCGCATGCGGGACGAGCTGCCGCTGCGCACGCCGACCGCGCCGGAGGCGGCAACACCGCCCCCGGCGACCTCCGCGATGCCGGAGGGCAACATGCCGAAAAAGTCCGGTGCGGCCGCTAAAAAGCGTGCGCCGCGCGCGAAAAAGAAGCACGATTGAAAAATCCCGCTTGCCACGCGGGGCGCGGTGTTGGTAATGTATCGCGTTTCACGGAGGAGAAAATGGTCAAAATCAGACTTCGCAGAACAGGCTGCAACAACAACGCGTCGTTTCGCGTCGTGGCGGCGGACGAGCGTTCGCCCCGAGACGGCAAATTTCTTGAGATTCTGGGCTGGTATGAGCCCAAGCGTGAAGGCGAGAACTTCAAGCTGGATCTGGAGCGTGTCGCGCATTGGCAGTCCAAAGGCGCCCGGATGAGCGAGACCGTGGCGAGTATGGTCCGCAAGGCTAAAAAAGCTGCGGCGCAGACGGCGGCGGTGTAAGGGCCCTCGCGGCGGTCGGTATGGGCGAACCCCTGCAGATCGATGTGCTGACCGTTTTTCCGGGCATGCTCCGCGGGTTTCTCGAGGAGAGCATGCTGCGGCGGGCGGCGCGGCAGGGGGCGGTTGTTTTCAGGACGGTGGATCTGCGTGACTTTGCGCACGACGCCCGGCGCACGGCAGACGATCGTCCGTACGGCGGCGGCCCCGGCATGATCATGAAGCCGGAGCTGTGGTTCGAAGCGATCGAGACGGTGCGTACGCCGGGTGCGCGGGTTATCCTGATGACACCGTCCGGCGTGACGTTCCGGCAGGCAGAGGCGCGGCGGCTGGCGCAGGCCAACCACCTGATCTTTGTCTGCGGCCACTATGAGGGCATTGACGACCGCGTGCGCGCGGCGCTGGTGACGGACGAGTTGTCGATTGGCGACTATGTGCTCACCAACGGGGTCCTGCCCGCAGCGGTGGTGGTCGATGCGGTGGTGCGGTTGCTGCCCGGCGTGCTGGGCGGCGGCGCGGAGGCGACTCAGGACGAGTCCTTTAGCGGGGATCGGTTGGAGAGTCCGCAATACACGCGTCCGCCGGTGTATCGCGGGATGGCGGTGCCATCGGTGTTGCAGAATGGCAACCATGCCGAGGTGGATGCCTGGCGCGCGCGTCAGGCGTTGGACAGGACGGCGAAACGGCGGCCGGATTTGTTGGTGCGTGAGTTCACTAGAGTGCGTGAAGCATAGGTTGGAGAAGAGAGATGATTGCGAAAGCGATTGATAAGATCAATGCCGAGCAGGTTGCCAAGGCGAATGCCGGCAAGAGCGCCCCGGAGATCAAGGTGGGCGACAGCGTCAAAGTCTTTGTGCGGATCAAGGAAGGCGACAAAGAGCGCTTGCAGGCGTTTGCCGGCACCGTGATCGCCCGTGACAACGGCGCCGGAAACACCGCGACCTTCACGGTCCGCCGCATTTCGTACGGCGTGGGCGTCGAAAAGGTTTTCCCGCTGAACTCGCCGTATATCGACCGCGTCGAAGTGGAGCGCTCCGCCCGCGTGCGTCGTGCCAAGCTCTACTACCTGCGCAACCTCACGGGCAAGAAGGCCCGCCTGCGCGAGGCTTGAGAACCCGCGCGCCGACGGTGCCGTCGGCGCGGAGTGAGTTGTCCAGCCTGGATTTAGGATGCGGGACCGCAGAGGAATACGCCTTCCGCCCGTGTCCTAAATCTTTGCTTTTCTGGAAAGCCCGTCATGCGCGTCGTTATCTGTCAAGAACAACGCCTCTATGCCATGGATACCCGTGCGTTGCGACGGCTGACGCAGGACTTTGCAGAACGGGCCCGGACGCCTGCTGAGCCCCCGTGGCAGGAAGTCACGGTCCACCTGCTGGATGACGCCGGCATCACGTCCGTCAACCGGGCGGTCATGGGCCACGACGGGCCCACGGATGTGATCACCCAGCGTTACACGCCGATCCCCGGCGAGCCCGGCGGCCTGATCGGCGAGCTGTTTATCAATGTCGAGCGCGCGCATCAAGCCGCGCCGCGCCGCGCCGGGTGGTCGGCCGACCGCGAGCTCGCGCTCTATCTCGCGCACGGCTGCGACCATCTGGCCGGCGCCGACGACGCCATGCCGCGCGAGCGCGCCCGCATGCGCCGGCGCGAGTTGGCGTGGCTGAGGCTGGCAACATTGGAGCGGCTGTTTTTGCCAGATGGCAAGAGGCGTTCGTGCTTAATCGGCTAGTGGCAGGGGAGTGCGAAGAGCATGCGTTTCTGGTGAAAAGGGGAGCAGGAAATCGGGAGCACGGGCTCATTTTGGAGCGCGGCGGCTTGCCGCCGCTTTAGAAAGAGGGAGCAAGCTCCCGCACTCCACAAACCGGTCGCAGCCCATCGTCCATCTCCCCGCCTCCGCCCTCGACCGACTGTGCTTCGCATCAAACACGCATTCGACTCGCGTATCCCTGCCACTAGCCGATT
>JAGOBZ010000081.1 GCA_017999015.1 Kiritimatiellia bacterium | reverse complement strand
CTGTTGTCTAAGGACGCGGCCAACGATGGCGCGTGCGGTTTTGAATTGGCCAAGCACGGCTATTTTGTCGGAAAACAATGAGCCGTGTCGGCAGACAGAACCGGTTGACGCGGTTTTTGATCATGGCCGTGTGCCTGCCTGTATCGGCAACGATACGGGATGTTGCGTCGTCTGCTGACGCTTGGAACGCTTCGTGCATCTCCAACGGCTTGTGGACGGGGGCCGTCGCGATGGTCGGCACGCGGGATGACGTTTTGTACAGGCGGGCGTGGGGCTGGATGGATACGGAGAAGCGCGCGCCGATGCCGCTGGACGCGGTCTTCGATCTGGCCAGCGTGACCAAGGCCGTCGGCACGGCGACGGCCCTTGCCGTATGCATCGATCGCGGGCTGATTGATCCCGATGCGGACTTCAACACGTATCTGCCGGGCTATGCGGGCGAGTTGAAAGGCACCGTATCGGTGCGCGATCTGGCACGCCACATTTCCGGCTTCAGCAACGACAAGCCCTATGATGCGGAGGGGGAAGTGACCGAACGCATCCTGCGGTTCAGCCCAGTGCGTCCGGCCGGTGCGCGATATGTGTATTCCTGCGGCAATTACATTTTTCTGGGATTGATCATTGAAAACGTCGTGAAGATGGATCTGGCGGAATTTTGCCGCAAAAATGTGTTTGATCCGCTGGGGATGGCTCGCACGGAATGGGGGCCTCTGCAGAATCCGGATCCGCACCGTGTGGTGCGTCAGGGGATCACGCACACATTTGGCATGGCCAGTGATCCGCCAGCCCGTCGTGCGAGACACCCGGTGGGCAATGCGGGCCTTTTTTCAACGGCGGAGGACCTGTCCGCGCTCAGCCGCATGATGCTGAGGCGTGGCGAGTCTGGAGGAAAGCGGCTTCTTTCGGCTGAAGCGGTTCAGATGCTGGGGACCCGACCTGACTCTCGCTCGCCGGTCGCTTTCGGGTGGAGAGTTGATGTTGCGTATAATCCGCGGGCATTGTCGGACTCAACCCTGAGCCACACGGGTTGGGCGGGCCATTCGATCTGGATCGATCCCGCGTCGCAACGCTACGTGATCATTCTGACCAATCGGACGGGCGATCACGAGCAAGCGGGCAAGGCGCGGACCGAACTGGCTGACCGCATCCTCAAGAGTCTCAAATGAATCGGGCGCAAGGTAGCGCTCGGCAACGCTCTAGGGTCTGATCGGGGAGGGAAGCATGAAAAAAATCGGATTCATCGGTTGGGGATTGATGGCGATGTCGGTGCATGGCGCGGAAGTGATGAGCGAGGCGTACCGGGCTTTCTGGGGACCTGAGGCCCAGGCGCGGATCGACCGCGACATTGAACAGCATCGCAAAGCGGACGGCGTGTTCAAACTGGACGGGGTGAAGGCGGGCAGCGAGGTCAAGGTCGAGCAGATCGCGCACGCTTTCCTGTTCGGCGGCAACATCTTTCTGTTCGGTGACCTCAAAACGCCTAAAAAAAACAAGTGCTACGAGGACACCTTCGGCACGCTCTTCAATGCCGCGACGGTGCCGTTTTACTGGAAAACGCTGGAGCCGGAGCAGGGCAAACCGCGTTTCACAGCGGACAGCTCCTACGCGTACCGACGCCCGCCGACCGATCCGGTGGTGGACTTCTGCGAGGCCAAAGGCATCGACATGAACGGGCACGCGATCATCTACGGCATGCGCCGCTGGGGCCATCCGGAGTGGATGCCGTCCGACCGCAAGGCGATGGAGCCGATCTTTGAGGCGCATGTCAAAACGCTGGCTCAGCGCTACGGCGCGCGTATCCAGCGGTGGGACGTGGTGAACGAATCGATCGACCAGTCCAACCGCGGGGTGATGCCGGATGACTACACGTTCAAGACTTTCGCCTGGGCGGCGAAATACTTTCCCGCCACGGTGCGTTTCGGCATCAACGACTGCGACATGCACTGGGGGCCGTCGCGGCGCTATGTGGAGATCGCGCGCGACCTGATCGACCGCGGCGCGCGCGTGGATCTGGTCGGCGTGCAAATGCACATCTTCAACCCCAAAGAGTCGAAGAGCATCGCCGACGGCGCGGACATCCTCACGCCGAAAAAACTCTATGCCGTGCTGGACTGTCTGGCCGAGGCGGAGCGTCCGATTCACATCAGCGAGGTGACGGTCAGCGCGCCGGACGACACGCCGGCCGGTCGTGCGGTGCAGGCTGAGATTGTCCGTAACCTCTATCGCCTCTGGTTCAGCTATCCCGCGTCTATGGGCATCACCTGGTGGAACGTCGTGGACGGCGGAGCGGCCCCGGGCGAGCCCTCTTTCTCCGGCATCTACGACAAAGAGATGAATCCGAAACCGGTGTGTCAAACGCTCGACGCCTTGATCAACCGCGAATGGAAGACCCGCCTGACACTCGCCGCCGGTGCCGATGGCAGCGTGAAGGTTCGCGGTTTTAAAGGGCGCTACCGCGTGAGCTATAACGATGACGCGGGTAACGCGAGAACCGTGGAACGGGTGCTGTAAGCGATGCCCCAACCGATCGAGGCGGGCACGCATCCCCGTTTCGCTGACCGTTGAGACTTTGGGTTTCAGGTTTCAGTCACGCATCCTTAGGTGGCAGCAAATACACATGGTGCTTGACGAGATCACAATGTATCACTATAGTATCACATTATGAAAACGGAACTCGTCACAACATTGAAACGGCACGCGACGCGCATTCTCGCTGACCTGCACGAGGCAAAGACTCCGGTGTTGATAACGGAACACGGCGTCCCATCGGCCTATCTTGTGGATGCCTCGGCCTTTGAGATGATGCAGGATCGCATGGCCATCCTTGAAGCCATCGCCCGTGGAGAGCGGGCCGTGCTTGAAGGCCGAACGGTGACTCATTCCGAAGCCAAGGGGAGACTGAGCAAATGGCTCACCTGATCTGGACAGAGCCCGCCCTTGCCGATCTTGAGGGCATTGCCGACTACATTGCCCTGGATAATCCGGATGCGGCATCTCGGTTGGTTCAGCAGGTGTTTGCGAGCGTCGAGCGACTGGAGCGACACCCTTGTTCCGGCAAGCGGCCTGCAGAACTTTCACGCTCGCCCTATCGGGAGGTCGTCGTCGCGCCTTGTCGTGTATTTTACAGAGTCGATGGTAATGCGGTGTTTCTGCTGCACGTGATGCGGGCGGAACGTTTGCTCCAAAAACTCCTTATCGAGGAGCGCAACAGAAAGCGATAGACCTGCCAACAACGCGGTGGAGGTGTGGGCGATGTCTTCTGCGCTCACACTGCAGACCACGCGCACCTTCCGCTTCCTGCGCCGCCAACCGTTTTTCCGGTAACGCTTGAACTGTCTAGTCCTCGACTGCCCAAACAAACGCGGGCAGAAATCAGTCAGATAAGAACCCTGTCGGTTGAGCGGACCGGGAAGAAGCTCGGAAGGGTTTCCGACCAGGAACTGCAACAGGTCGTCGAGGGATTGAACGAGATCTTGTGAGTCACTGGGCGTTTCGCTATATTCTCGCACACTATGAATACAAACAGAAGGCGGTGGCGCGGACATGCCTGCGGGCTGAGCGGCGTGAACGCGGCGTTAGCGGGTGCGGCAATGATACTGGCCCTGACCTGTTCAGACTCCCGCGCACAAGCTTCGCTGACGCCGCCCGGTGCGCCGGCGCCGACGTTACGCACGCTGGACCAGGTGGAGCCGCGCTCACCGATTTCGGGGGCAGGTGTCATCACACAGCCGGGTTCCTATTATCTCACCGGAAACATCGTGACGGCCGGCCACGGGATCACGATCCGGACCAACAATGTGACGCTTGACCTGATGGGGTTCTGTCTGGCCGGCGATCGGGGTGGTTCGGACTACGGCATTTATGTGGACGGCAATGTCGGGATGGTGCGCTCCGGAATTTGCATCCGGAACGGGACGGTCACGGGGTTTGGCAAGGGCGTCCGTCTGGAGTACGCAGAAACGTGCCTGCTGGACAGCCTCACCAGCGTTTCCAACCTCGCTGAAGGCGTGTTGTTTTACGGTGCGAACGGGGGCACGTGCCGCGGGCATCTGATGCAGCGGTGTGTGGCCGCCCGCAACGGCTACGGCATCACGCTGGATGCCTCGAACGACGGGCGCTGCGAGGGTATCCGCATCCTCTCGTGCACGGTGGAGGAGAACGGGGCGCAGGGGGTGGTGCTGAACGGCAACGGCGGCGTGTGCTGTTACAACCAGATCGTCTCGTCGATGATTCGCGGCAACGCGCGGTCCGTGAATACCGATGCGATTGCCGTGGAAGGACCGCACGGCGGGCTGTGTTGTGGGAACATGATTTCCGGCTGTACGATTGTCGGGCCTGCCGTCTGCGCGGTGAGACTGTACGGGACCGATGGGGAGTGCTCGGGAAATGTGGTCGAGAACAACAGGATCATCCGGACACAGGGCAATGTTTTCGCGCAGACGGCGCCGCGCAATGTCATTGTCGGGAACATGTTGTCTGAGACGGGCATTTCGGCATCGACCGACAGCATCGACACGTTTGTGTTGAGCAATCTGGTTGTCGAGAAATCACCGGGTTTCTCGCTCGGCGCGAATCAGGTATACGGCCCGGTCGTGACGGCAAGTGGCGCGTTGTCGACCAACGGCGTGGCGGCGCATCCTTGGGCGAATTTCCAGCGATAGGAGGACGGTCATGCAGGACGGAATTCGCGTGCGTTCGGTCGGTCTCATGCTGGCTGTCTGCGTGTGGGGCTCGCGGGCGGAGACCACGGTCGACCCGGCGCATGCTTACGCCTACGCGGCGAATGCGGGGTGGGTCAATGCGGCCGGTGACGTGACGCACGGCATGCAGATCGGCACCTCCTATTGCGCGGGCTTTTTGTGGAGTCCCGCGCTCGGCTGGATCGGCTTGGGTGCCGCACCGACCAATGGGTGGCTCTACACGAATCTTTCGACGGACGACTGGGGCGTCAACCATGACGGCTTGGGTCGGCTGACCGGATATGCCTATGGGGCGAACATCGGCTGGGTGAATTTTGAACAGACCTATGGTAAGCCGCGCGTGGATCTGCGCACGGGGGTGATGAGCGGTGCGGCGTGGAGTCCGAACGTGGGCTGGATCAGTTTCAGCAATGCGGTGGCCCATGTGCGCATGGCGCGCCTCGAGACCGGCCCCGACTCAGACGGCGACGGGATCGGGGATCCGTGGGAATACGAGATGGCCGGCGGGCTCGCGCGCTTGCAGGCGGGCGGCTCGGACTGGGATGAGGACGGCGTGCCGGATCTGGCTGAATTCTGGGCAGGCACCGACCCGTTGGATGCGCTGTCGGGACTGCGGATCTCGCAATTCGCCCGCTCCGGCGGCCTGGATCAGGTGACATGGCCGGGGCTGCCGACGCGTCTTTACCGGCTGGAGTGGCGCGCCTCGCTGGCGGCGGGCGACGGGTGGAGCGATAGCGGAGCCGGCGTGATTTCAGGAAGCAAAAAGGGCAACTTGATCCGAACCGTGGCGGCACCCGAAGCCGCGCAGCGGTTTTACAGGGTGCGCGCGCTGATGCCGTTTAGTGAATAAGTGCAGAAGGAAGGGAAGGGTTTTTCATGACCAGTGGACATGTGATCGCGATGGGGATGGCTGCGGCGCTGTGTGCGTGCCGGCTCAGCGCGCAGGGACCGTTGACGCCGACCGGCGTGCCGGGGGTGACCATGAAGACGCTGCAGCAGATCGAGCCCCGCACCCCGATCTCTTCCGCGCCGTATGTGATCACGGCGCCGGGCGCTTACTATCTGACCACCAACCTGGTGTCGGCCGGACACGGCATTGTGGTGCAGGCGCCGAACGTGACGCTTGACCTGATGGGGTTTACCGTCAGCGGAGATGGCGACAGCGGCGATTACGGGATTTATCTGCAAGGCAGCGCAGAGACGCCGCTGAGCGGCGTCGCGGTCTGCAACGGACGTGTCGAACGCTTTCACTTCGGCCTCTATGCGGCATATCTGTCGCACAGCTGTTTGGATGCGTTGCAGGTGACACGCAACACGGCGGCCGGCATGCTGCTTTCCGGTGCTAACGACAGCGCTTTTAACGGAACCCGCATCACGGCCTGCACGATGAGTAGAAACGCGACATTCGGTCTGTATGTTCAGTGCCTGAGCGGCGGCAGCATCCGGGGGAATGTGATCGAGGATTGCGAGATATCGGACAACAGCGATGTCGGGGTGCGTCTCTATAACGCGACCGGCGGCAGTCATGGCGAGAACCGGATCGAACGGTGCGTCCTGCGCAGTAATCTCTCGTCCGGCATTGCGATGACGGCCGTCAGCAACACCGTGGTTGAAGCGTGTACGGTGTCCGGGCAAACGGGCCGGGGCATTGAAATGGAGTCTTCCCACAACAATACCGTCATGGGGTGTCTGATCGTCAGGAACACGGGATCGGCCGGGATCTACGTGAGTCAGGGCAAGGGGAACCGTATCGAGGGCAACCGCGTGATCGATAACGGGGATCAGTCCGCCCGCGGGATTTGGACGTCGATCAGCGAAAAAAATCTGATCGTGCGCAACATCTGCATCGGTCAGGCCAGCAACTATGATCTGGATCCGGATGACACTTATGGGCCGCTGGTAACGGATACGGGTGCTTTGTCAGCGGGCACCGCGGCCGCGCATCCCTGGGCCAATTTCTCGCGCCCGTAGCAAGGCAGGAGGTCCCATGACAGGTCATGCAGGGGTATTGGCCGTTCTGCTGGTTTGCGGCGGGGCCGCCATGGCCGACGTCCGGACGGAGGGGTTGATCGGGCATTGGTCGTTCGACGGCTGCGACGGCAAGATTGTCAAAGACCGCTCCGGCAGCGGAAACGACGGCGTGATCGTGTCCGGCACATTGCACAGCGAGAAAGGTGCCGTCGCGCTGACACTGAACGGGGTGGATGACGGCCATGTGCGCGTCGAGCTGAAACAGCCGCTCCGTCTGTCTGAGGCCATCACATCGGTCTTCTGGTTTCGCGCCGAGCGGCTGCGCACGGACACCGTGCTGTTCGGCATTCCCAACGCGAATCCGGACTGGACCACGCCGGTGTTCGGCCTGTCGGCCAAGGGCGGGCACGCCGTTTACGGGCAGTTTGGGGCGAAGGGCGTGTCGAAGGCGCTGGTGGAGACCCGGTCGCCGGTGCCGCTGAACCAGTGGGTGTGCATAGCGGCCACGTCCGATGGCGATACGGTGCGGCTGTATGTCAACGGGGCGCCGGATGCGGAGCTGAAGCAGCGCGCGGTGCTGGCCTTCAACGGGCAGCCGCTGCTGATCGGGGCGGGGCTCGGGCGGAAACCGTCATTCCGCGGGCGTATCGGCGAGCTGCGTCTGTATAACCGCGCATTGTCGCCCGAGGAGATCCGCGCGATGTTCGAGGAGCGACGCATGGCCTATGGGTGGACACCCCCGGTTGAGTCCGCGCCGCTTGACGGCACCGTCATCGTCGAGACGCACGGCAGCAATCCCGACACGCCGGGGCCGTGGCGCGCGCAGCCGACCCGCCTGCTTGAAACGCTGCATGGCTACACGCCGTCCGGAGAAGGCTTGAAACGGAACCGTTACGGGGGCAGCCTGGAGCTGCCGCGCGAGCGGGCAACCGGATTTTTCCGCACGCAAAAGATCGGTGGCCGCTGGTGGCTGATCGATCCCGACGGCTGTCGTTTTTACCATGTGGCGATCAATACGGTCCGCGAGCCGCGACAGGTGCAGAAGCACTTCGGCTCGGTCGAGCAGTGGCCTGAGAAGGTCACGGCGCAGTTTCGCGAGAATGGCTTCAACGGGCTCGGCAACGGCTCCAGCCCGCGGCTGCAACAGGTGGCGCAGCCGCTGGTCTGGGTGCGGCGCCACAATTTCCTGTTTGCTTTCGCGCGCGCGAAAGGACTTGTCGAGGCGGCGTCCGGAACACAAGGATTCCCCGACCGCTGCATGCCCGTGTTTCATCCGGAGTTTCCCGCGTTCTGCGAAGCGTATGGCCGGGATCTCGCGGACACGGCCGGCGATCCGGCCCTGCTGGGGATCATGACCGAGAACGAAATCCAGTGCCCGGTGGATCTGCTGGACCGCTATCTGGCGAGCGACGCATCGGATGCTGATCGAAAGCCCGGCCGCGACGCGGCCGCGGCGTGGCTCATGGCCCGCAAAGGATCGACCGACACCACCGGTCTGACGCGGCGCGACCGGTACGAGTTCATCGCGTATGCCTTCGGGCGCTACTACGGCATCGTGACGCCCATCGTGCGCAAACATGACCCGAACCACCTTTATCTGGGATCACGGATCAATTATTCGCAGGGCCAGTTCGACAACCCGTGGTTCTGGAAAATGCTCGCGCCGTTTCATGACGTGGTTTCGGTCAATTATTACGGCCGCTGGGGCGTGCAGACGGATGAGCTGTCGGATTGGTCTGCGTGGGCCGACCGACCGATCCTCTTTACCGAGTGGTACGCCAAGGCGCTCGACGCGGTGCCCAAGCTGGCCAACACGCATGGCGCCGGCTGGGTGGTGCGCACGCAGGAAGACCGCGCGCGCTACTACCAGCATTTCGCGCTTTCGGCGCTGGAGAGGCCGAATGTGGTCGGCTGGCACTTTTTTAAATACCTGGACGACCCGCCTGAATCCAAGGCGCTGGATAATTTCGGCGGCGCGAACAAGGGGATGTTCGACGTGGAGGGGCAGCCTCACCGGCCGCTGCTGGACCGCGCGCGCGCCGTGAACCGAGAAGTCTATCCGCTCATCGAATTTTTTGACAAACGCAAAAGTGCGGCAAAATAGCATTACAGATGCGGGTGCCTTTCTCCGTGGAGGTTACGTGTGTTCAGTCTGAAGACAGGGATGATTCGGATGCTTGCGCTGGTGGAACTGGGCGCGGCGACCGTGTTGTGCGGTTGCGTGGGGACGAGGCAGGTGGACGCCGCGAAGCGGACGCTGCCGCCGATGCCGGCGCTCGCGGTGCGGCCCGTAACGGCAAAGGCCGTTCTGCGCGGCGAGAAAAAAGCCGTGCTGAAGGAATTCGAGCTTGCGCCCGTGACGCGCGCCGATGGGGGCGTGGCGTTCACGGTGAAGCTCTCCGATCTCGTCCCTGGCGTGAAGGCCGTGGAAGTGCGCAGTCCGCTCGCGACGGCGAAGAAAGGGGACGCGGGCTACGCGCTCTGCCAGCGCGGGCTGGTGTTCGAGTTCAACAAGGACGCTCTCGCCTGGCTGGGACACCGCGGCTGGCTCTACATGCCGTACTATGCGATGAAGACGCCGCACGACACGTTCATCGCCGTGATGGAGGGCATGCGCTTTGAACACGACCTTAAGCTCGACTCGGCGGAGGGCGCCTATGCGATGTACCCCTCCTGGAACATCGCTGAAATCGGCTTTCCTCCCTATGAGGACATGACGGTGGTCTTCTACCAACTGCCGTTGGAGGCGGACTATAACGAGATGGCTAAGGTCTACCGCAGCTACAAGTTCGCGCACGACCCCGCCGTGCGCACGCTCAAGGAGCGCATCAAGGACCGCCCCGAACTGCAGAAGCTCGCGGACTCGATCGCCCTCCGCCAGACGCACGCGGTCAAGCCGTGGCATCCGCAGAAGAACAAGGTCGACTTTACGGCTGAGACGGAACCGCCCGTGCGGACGTACCGTACGTACGACGAGACTCTGGGTTACCTGAAACAGCTCAAGCAGGCCGGCGTTGAAAACGTGGCGCTTTGCGTGGCGGGCTGGCAGACGGGCGGCTACGACGGACGCTGCCCCGCGACGTTCCCCGTGGAGGAGGGGCCGGGCGGCGAGGCGGGCATCCGCCGTCTCTGCGAGGGCGGCCGTGCGCTCGGCTACATTGTGGACGCGCATGCGAACTACACCGACTGCTTTACCTGCTCGCCGCTCTGGAACAACGGCGACATCGCCTGCCTCGGACCTAAGGGCACGCGCGAGTGCAATGGCGCTTGGAGCGGCGGCAAGGCGTACAATCTGTGCCTGAAGCACGCCTGGGAGACATTCCTGCCCGGCGACCTCGAGAAGGTCTCGAAGCTCGGCTTCCAAGGGTGCCACTATGTCGACGTGTTCTCGGCCGTGCAACCCTACCGCTGCTGCGATCCGAAGCACCCCGCGAACAAGAAGGAGCAGATGCACGTGCAGATCGAAGTGGCGAAGCGGTGCCAGCAGCTCTTTGGCGGATTCGCGAGCGAGTGCTGCATGGACCACATGCTGGGCTATATGGACTACATCAACTACGTGTGCGCGCCGATGCGCAGCAAGCGTAACGCCGAGAGAGAGGGTAAGCGGAAGTCCGTGGTCGACCGTTTCGTGCCGTTCTTCGAACTCGCGTTCCACGATGTCGTCCTGTCCAATCCAGACAAGATCACGCAAGAGGTGCTTGATCAGGATCACAACCTCATCCTCGTGGAATATGGCGGACGTCCGATCTTCT
>JAGOBZ010000080.1 GCA_017999015.1 Kiritimatiellia bacterium | reverse complement strand
TGCTGGGCATGATGCTGGCCTTCGAGCGCGGCCTTTTCACAGCCTACGCGCATCAGCTCCGGGGCGACCTCTGGCCGCGTTCGGCACTGTACGGCACCATGCGTCTGCTGCGCGGGTCGCATGCGGTGATCGTCGGCTTCGGCCATATCGGCAGGGCGATCGGCCGTCAGCTCAAACCGTTCGGCGTGCGCGTGACCGGGTTCCGGCGGACGCCGCCCGCGCGGCGTCCGCCTTGGTTCGGCCGGGACGACCGGCAGCTCGCGGCCGACCAGCTTGACGCCGTGTTGCCCGAGGCCGACCACCTGATCCTGGTGCTGCCTTCCGACACCGGCACGGACCGGCTGATCGATGCCGCGCGGCTGGCGCGGCTGCCGCGCCATGCGGTGCTCTACAACGTGGGGCGCGGCAACTGCGTCGACGAGGCCGCGCTGGCGCGCGCGCTCCAGAACGGTGAGCTGCGCGGCGCGTGCCTGGATGTGTTCGCGCGCGAACCGCTCACGCCGGATTCGCCGCTGGCGGCGGACCTGCCGGGACTGGTGCGGATGCCCCACGCGTCGGCGTTTGCGGATGAATACATGGACCGCTTCATGGACGAGGTGATCACGTGGCTGAGCCGATGAGCCGGAAAACCTATACCGTGCGTTCGGTCGAGGAGACCTGGCAGGTGGCCGCCGAGGTCGCGCGCCTGCTTGTGCCGGGCACGGTGATTGCGCTGCACGGCGACCTCGGTGCCGGCAAAACGACGTTTGTTCAAGGGCTGGGCTTTGCGCTGGGGCTGAAGCGCCCGCTGACCAGCCCGACCTTTACGGTCTGCACGGAACACCGCACGGCGTCGTTCACGCTGGTGCACATGGATCTCTACCGCCTGAACGGGCCGGACGACCTGTTGACCATCGGCTATCCCGAATATCTGGAGACCGGGGCCGTGGTGGCGGTCGAATGGCCGGAGCGCGCCGGCGAGCTGATCCCGCCGGATGCGCTGCACGTGCGCGTGTCGCTCACCGACGACCCCGAGACGCGAGTGATCGCGGTCAGTTGCGGTGAGGGGGATGGACCATGAAACGCCGCGGCCGGCTGCGCGAATACTTGGCGGCCGCTGTTGCTCTGCTGTCCGGCCCGACGTTCCTGTTCTCGGAGGACGTGGTGATCAATGAAGTGCAGACGGCCAACACCGGAACGCTGCGCGACGAAGACGGCGACACGTCGGATTGGATCGAGGTGCTGAACCGGGGCGCGGTGCCGGTCGATCTCGCGGGTTGGGGCCTTTCGGACCGGGCGGACGCGCCGATGAAGTGGCGATTCCCCGCCTGGACGCTTGAGCCGGGTGAGCGCAGGCTGGTCTTCGCGTCAGGCAAGGATCGCACCAACGTGCTGGATGCCGCTGTGCTGGCCTCGCCGAAAGACGTGCCCGGGCTGGTGCTCTGGCTGAGAGCCGGCAGCGCAGGGTACAGTGCGGGCGACCGCGTTCCCGTCTGGCCCGACCTCAGCGGCGCGGGCAACTCTGCCACACAGACGGTGGCGAACGCGCAGCCGGTCTGGATCGCGGATGCCCTCAACGGGCGGCCCGCCGTGCGGTTCGCCAAAGCGTCCGCGCAGCAGCTCTTGCTGCCGACCGCAGGATTCACCGGCATGACCAGCCTGCGCGACCTCTCGATTGTCATGGTCTGCCGGTGGGGCGGCCAAACGGTGTCCGGCCTCTTCGGCGCTTGGGGTGCTTCGCAGAACGCCCATTTTGAGATCAATGCCGGCGGCCAGCTCCGCCTGCGCGTGGCGGCGCTCGACAGCATCCGCAGTGACGGGGTGATGACAGTGAACGCCTGGTGCCAAGTGGCCGGGCTGATGAACAGCACCGGCGACACGCCGGTCGCCCGCCTCTTCCGCGACGGCATCTTGCGTGGCAGTATGGAGCGTGACCCCGGAGCCGCCGTGCTCGCAGGCTACACGACTCTGGCCATCGGCAACTCCGATAGCACCACCCGCTTTTTTGACGGGGATATCGCCGAGGTGCTGATCTTCAACCGCGCGCTGCCGAGCGTGGAGCGCGAAGCGGTGGAGCGTCATCTGGCGGTCCACTACGGTCTGCTCTATCAAGCCCGCCCTGCACTCCCGGAGCTGCACGCGAATTTCAGCCTCAGCGCCGACGGCGAGCCGCTGCTGCTGACGCGGCCGGATGGCGCGCAGGCGGATGCCGTGACGGTGCCTGCCCTGCCTGGCGGCGCCGCGTACGGCCGCATGCCGGACGGCAGCGGCGCGTTCGCCTTCTTTGCGGTGCCCACGCCGGGTGCGACCAACACCGCGCAAGCCTATGGCGCGCCGGTTGCGCCGCCAAGCTTTTCGCATGAACGTGGTTTGTATGACGAGCCCTTCACGCTCACGCTCAGCCACAACGACCCGGCCGCCGATATCTACTGCACGCTGGACGGCTCGCAGCCTGCGGCCACCAACGGATTACTCTATGCCGGGCCGCTCACTATCAGCACAACAACCGTGGTGCGCGCCGTGGCGGTGAAGGAGGGGGCGCTGCCGACCCGCGCCGTGGCCACGCACACCTATCTCTTCCTGGAGAGCGTGCTGGCGCAGACCCATCGGCCGGCGGGTTATCCGGCCGATTGGAACGGATATACCAACACTAGCTATACGATCAGCACCAATGCCGCCGCTCAGCCCGGCCACGCGGCGGCGCTGCGGCAGGCCCTGCAGGCCGTGCCCGTGCTTGCGCTGACGGCTTCGGTCGGCGACCTGTTCGGCACGGAGGGCGTCTACGCCAACCCGACCGTTGACGGCTTTGAGCGCGGCGTCTCGGCGGAGTGGCTCACCAACGGCGTGGGGCAGGTCCAGATCGACGCGGCGCTGCGGGTGCAGGGAGGCGCCAGCCGCATTTTCAGCAACACCCCCAAGAAGTCGCTGCGGCTGCTGTTCAAGGATGCCTACGGGCCGGGGCGTCTGGAGGCACCGGTGCTGGCCGAGGGCGGTACGCCGCTGGTGGATTTCAACACGCTTATCCTGCGCGCGGAGTACAACAACGCCTGGACGCACAACGACGGCGCCCAGCGGTTGCGCGGCTCCAACATGCGCGACCAGTGGATCCGCAACACGCAGGTGGCGATGAGCGGCCTCGGCGCGCGCGGCAATCATGTGCACCTTTTCTTCAACGGACTCTACTGGGGCCTCTACAACGTCTCCGAGCGGCCGGATGCCGCCTTTGCGGCCTCCCGATTGGGCGGCGAGCGCGAGGATTTCGACGCTATGACGCCGGATGGCATCCGCGACGGCGACAACGTGGCATGGAACGCGATGCATGCCCTCGCGAAGGCCGGCGTCAGCACGCGCGACGGGTTTGAGGCGATCGGCCGTTATCTGGCGATCGACCCTTTGATCGACTACATGCTGATCAATTTTTATGGGGGCAATGGCGATTGGCCGCACCACAATTGGAATGCGGTGCGCCGCCGCGAACCGGGGGCCGGCTACCTCTTTTTCTGCTGGGACTCCGAGCGCACGCTGGAGTCGCTGAGCGACAACCGCACCGGCGTGACCCACACTTCCGGGCCTGCCTATCTGCACACGGCGCTGTGCACAAACGCCGAGTATCGCCTGCGCTTCGCTGACCGCGCGCACCGCTGTCTCTTTAACGACGGCGCCTTAACGCCTTCGAATGCGGCCGCGTCGTACGCGGCGCTGGCGGCGCAGGTCGAGCCTGCCGTCTACGGCGAGGCCGCGCGCTGGGGCGCATACCGCCGCGACGTGACGCCGGGCGGCGCGATCCCGCGCTACGGCACCAACGAGTGGGCGGCGGAACGGGCGCGGCTGCTGTCCGACTATTTTCCGGCGCGGACAGGGGTGTTTGTGAATCAGCTCCGCGCCGCCGGCTTGTATCCCGCGCTTGCGGCGCCGTCGTTCACCCCGCATGGCGGCACGCTGGCTTACGGGGCGGAGGTCGGCGTCAGCGCGGCGCAGGGCACGGTGTATGTGACGGTTGACGGCAGCGACCCGCGCGTGGCGTTCTCAGGCGCGGTCGCCGACACGGCGGTGGCGTGCGGCGCTGGCGTGACGGTGACGAACGCGGGCGTCATCAAGGCGCGCGTGCTGGATCAAGGCGTGTGGAGCGCGCTGTGCGAAGCCTCGTTCAGCCTGATCTATCCCGAGCCGGTGTTCCTGCCGGCCGGGGACGGTGCGTGGCAGGTCGCGACGAATTGGCAGGGGCATCTGGTGCCGGACGGGGCCGGGACGCAGGTGCGGATCCCGGCGGCGGCGACGGACCGGAACATCGTGGTGCAACAGGCGGTGACCGTGGGCCGGCTCACCTTTGAACAGGACGGAGCGTCTGTCACGCGGTTGCGCGACGCGGCGGCGGGCTATGCGGTGCACCTGGACGGCGGCGCCGAGGGGAACGCGTGTATCCGCGTGTGCGGCAGCGGAACAGGCTGGGCTGAGTTTGCGGTCGGATCCGGTTGCGTGCTGCACACGCCGCTGGAGCTGGATGTTGCGAATCTGGGTGGGAATGGCGAGTATGGCGCGTTGCGCCTGCGCGAGGCGTGGAGCGGTGCCGGCGGACTGATCAAGCGCGGCGCGGGAATGGCGTCGCTGACGGGCGACGGCAAAACATTCACGGGCGCGGTGGAGGTTGAGGAGGGTGTGCTGAGCATGACGGCACCGGCCGCGCCGGCGCAGGCGGCCGGCGTGAGGGTGCAGCCGGGCGGGCAGGTGAGGATGACGTCGGGCAGTTCGGGCGGTGTGCCGCGTGTCTACGCGTTGGGCGGCACGGTGACCGTCGAGGGGCTCGGGCGTGATGCGGCATTGCCGGAGTGTGCGGGCCTCGGCAAGAGCGGGGCGCTGCGCTACGACCCGGGTGCGCAGGGCAATCAGGCGATGCTGGACTCGCCGCTCAGGCTGGTCGGCGCGGCGGGGGTGCATGTGGAGGGGACGGGCAACACGCTGCTGCTGGCGGGCACGCTGGAGGGTGGCAGCCGGTTGGTCAAGAGCGGGGCCGGAACGCTGATGCTGCCGTCCGGCACGGCCCTGACGGCGGCGGTCGAGGTGGCGGACGGAACGTTGACCTTTGCGGGCAGCGCAGTGCTGGGCGCGCTCGGCGGCGCGGGCGCGGTGCGGATTGAGGGCGGCAATGTGATCACCGTGCCGGCGGCGGGGGGCGTCGTGATCGAGGCGGTGTTGCAGCAGGCCGGCGACGACGTGCGCGTCAACGGGGTCTTGCGTACAGCGGCTATTTCCGGGGCGCTGGGCGGGCTGCGGCTCTATGTTTCCGGCAGCGGCACGACATTCCGCGGGGCGCTGTTCGCGCCGCTGGATGCCGGGCTGGCGGCGGCGGTGCGGGCCGCGCCGCAGGCGGTGTATGTGCCGGACGCGGTGGGGGAACATCTTTTTGGCGGGATGCGGTGGCGGCTGGCCGGGGACGCGCAGGTGGTGACGGTGCCGGTACGCGTGGCGTGGAGCGGGCCCGAGGAAGAGGGGCGCGTGGTGGAGGTGCGCTTCGGCGCGGCGCCGGCGTCGTACCGCGCCTGGCGGGAGCAGGCGTTTGCCACGCCGGAAGCGTGCGACGACGAGGCGGTGGCGGGGCCGTGGGCCGCGCCGACCGGCGACGGGATTGCCAACCTGACGCGTTACGCGCTGGGCATGGGATGGGAAACGCCTGCGGCGCTGCGGTATCCGCGCTGCGAGGAGACGGTCGAAGGCTGGGCGTACCGCTTCCCTTACGATCCCGGGCGTGACGACGTGACCTGCGTGGTTGAGGCCTCAGCAACCCTGAGTGATTGGAGCGCGGCGCAGCGGCTCTTCGATTCGCGGCTGGATCTGCCGGCTCGGCTGGACGGCGGGTGGCTGATTTTGCGCGACCCCGTGCCGGCACCGCAGCGCTTCTACCGGTTGCGGCTGGAGTGGGACGGCCCGTGAGCCCGCGCCTCAGCGCGCGAAGGGAGGCGGCAGCGCGGGCAGGCTGCCGTCCGGCGCGCGCGGGGCGGTGAGCAGGCGTTCGTCCAGCCGCGGCCACGTCTCGCCGAAGCGGTTCTCTGACAGGGCGCAGCGGTTGGTCGCGATATTCACCAGGTTCATCCGGCCCGTGCAAGTCGTGTTGCTGGCCAGCAGATGACCGTAGCCAGGGACATCGGTGCGGTTGTCGGACAAGCGTCCGAGCATGCTGAAATCCTTGGCGTTGCGGCAGGCGGCGTTGCCGATCCAATCGCAGCCGCCGGGGTGGTGGTTGGCGTAGAACCCGGCGGCCTTGTTGCCGTAGGCGAGGCAGCGGAGGACCGCATGGCGCGGGATCGGACGGGGCAGGCGTGCCGCCGGTGTCGAGCCGTAGCCGCCGGCCTTGAAGCCGTTGCCGTCGGCGCGTTTCACAAAGTCGTGGCTGAACCCGTTCCAGAAGGCCCAGCAAGCCTCAAACACCACCGGCTCGTGCGCGTTAATGCAGTCATAGCCGTCGTCACTATTGAACCAGGCGCGGCAGCCGCGAAACACATTGTTGGTGCCGCCGCGCGCGGGATGGCAGCCGAAGCCGTCCACATTGCCGCCGCGGCCACCTTCAGAGACCGGGTCATCGTTGCGGAAGGCGTCGCAGTGGATCACCAGGTTGTTCGCGCCGCGTGTGCTGTAGTAACCGATTGCCATGCCTTCGCGCATCACGAGGCGCTCAAAGCGGTTGTGGGAGCCGGCATTCTCGACGCAGATGGATTGCGTGTGCCCGGTCAGGGTGACCTGGACGCCGGTGATTTCAAAGCCCTCAAGATGCAGCCAGGAACCGGTGGTGTGGACGGCCGAGACGCGGAACCCGTGCGGCTTGACTGCGGAAAAGTCAAAGATCACGCGCTCGCCGCCGTAGGCCGCGTAGCGGATGGGCCGGCCGGGCTCACCGCTGCGGTCGAGCAGGATCACCGACGCCCAGATCTTGTGGCGGCGCGCGATCTGCTCCTCGCGCAGGGTGTAGGTGCCGCCCCGCAACCAGACGGTGTCGCCGGGGCGCGCGGCTTCCTGTGCTCGCCGCAGCGTGGCGAACGGGTGTTCCATGGAACCGGCCTCTGTGTCGCGGCCGTAGGTCGAAACGAAATACTCAGCGGCGGCCGTGCGCAGCGCGGCGAGCAGAAGCAGCAAGGGCAGGCGGGTCAGGCAGGGGGGGCGGCGCATGGGGGCGTCTCCGGGCTGGGGGTGAGGGCGCCGACCTGACGGTGGAATTCGTACGCCGCGACGGCGGCGGCGTTGGCCAGGTTGATGCTGCGCGCGTGCGGGCCGGGCATGGGCAGGGTGACGAGGCGGTCGCGGTAGTCGCTGTAGAAGGGGGGCGGCAGGCCGGACCCCTCGTTGCCGAAAACCAGCGCGTCGTCTGGCTGGAAGGCGCAGTCGAAGAGCGTGCGCGTGCCGCGCGTGCTGAGGAAGAAGAGGCGCGGCGGCCGCACGGCGGCGAGAAAATCGGACCACGAATCATGCACGGCAAGGCGCAGGTGCTGCCAGTAATCCAGACCGGCGCGGCGGACGTAGTCGTCAGAGAGGTGGAACCCCAGCGGACGGACGAGGTGCAGCGCGCAGTCGAGGCCCACGCACAGGCGGCCGATCGCACCGGTGTTGTGCGGGATCTGCGGTTTGACCAGCACGAGATGGAGCGGGGTAGTCATGCGCACAGGATACTGTCGGGCGCCGCCGCAGTCAAAGCAAGACAGGGCATAATCGCATGGTACGGGGAAGGCGGGGTGTGCTATGATGATGCCGGATTTTACCCGAAGGGGGGACGTGTATGGCGGAGAGTCAGGAAAACACTCGTAGAGGGCGCGGTTGCGGATTCGGTTGCGCGCTGATCCTCATTTTGTTTGTTGGCCTCGGCGTGCTGGTCGCGTTGGCGCTGATGGGAGGTCTGGGCGCGCTTTCAACGCGGACGGGCAGTCCTCTGGATAGTCTGTTCAAGTCACACGGTTCAGCCTACGATGTAGGCGAGGATGATGCGCCGGACATGATCGAGCGCTGGTCATCCGGTCAGGGCGAATTGAAAGTCGTGCGCGTGCCGGTCAGCGGCATGATCATGCTGGGCGATTCGGCGTGGTATGCGGGTAACGCCAATACGGTGCTGCGCTCGATCCGCCGCGCGACTTATGATCCTGAAGTGCGGGGCCTGTTGCTGGAGATCAATAGCGGCGGCGGCGGCATCACGGACAGCGACATCATCTACAAAGCGCTGCTCGACTTCAAGAAGGCGCAGGAGGGACGCTTCATCGTGTCGCTCATGGGCGATGTGGCCGCGTCCGGCGCATATTACATCGCGCTCGCGTCCGACCGGATCCTGGCGCATCCGACGACCCTGACCGGTTCCATCGGCGTGATCATGCAGTCGTACAACATCAAAGAGCTGGCAGTCAAACTGGGCGTGCAGGATGTGACCATCAAGTCCGGCGACAACAAGGATCTGCTCAACCCGTTCCATGAGGTCAAGCCCGAGCAGAAGGAGCTGCTGCAAAAGGTGATCTCGGCCATGCATGAACGCTTTGTCTCCCTGGTGGCCGAACATCGCAAGCTGCCGAAAGAGACCGTGGCGCCGCTCGCCGATGGCCGCGTGTTCCTGGCGGGCGATGCGCTGCAGCACAAGCTGATCGATGCGATCGGCTACAGTGCGGATGCGCAGACGGCGATGGCGGAGTTGCTGGAGACCGAGACGGTCAGGGTGATCCGCTATGAAGAGCATGTGACGTTGATGGACCTCTTTGCGGCGCGTCCCGGGATCGGGGTGAACGCAGGGTGGCGGCGCTGGCTGAGCGAAGCGATGGATCGCCGTTTGATGTACCGTTGGACGTGGTAGCGCGGCCGTCGGCGCGGGTGCGCTACAGGGTGGGCAGGACGTGAAACAGGATGCGGGTCAGTGGGGGGTGCCAGGCCGTGTGCACATGCTGGGCGTCTGCGGCGTGGGCATGGCTGGCGTGGCGTATCTGCTCGCGCGGCGCGGGTGGACTGTCAGCGGGTGCGACGCGCACCTGAACGCATGGTCCGGCTGGCTGCGCGCGAGCAACGTGCGTGTTGCCCGCGGCCATGATCCCTTGCATCTGGCGGCGGCCGACCGCGTGATCGTCACGCCGGCGATTCCGGCGTCTGATCCCGAGCTGCGCGCGGCACGCGAACACGGTCTGCCGGTCTTCCGCCGCGGCGATGTTTTGGCGGAGCTGGTGTCGGGCGTACGCGGTGTCGCCATCTGCGGCGCACACGGCAAGACCACCACAAGCTGTTTCACGGCGCGGCTGCTGCAGGAACTGGGGGCTGCGCCGGGCTGGTGCATCGGCGGCGCCACCGCACATTTGGGCGGCGTGGCCGGCTGGGGCGGCGGCGATCTGCTGGTGGCTGAAGCGGATGAGAGTGACGGCACGCTCGCGCGGTATGCGCCTGCCGTCACGGTGCTCACCAACATCGATCTCGACCATTTGGAGCACTTTGACGGCGAGGCGGCGCTGACCGCCTGTTTTACCTCGGTGGTTGCCCGCACGCGCGAAGGTGTCGCGGTCTGCTGTGATAATGCGCGGGCAGACCGTGTGGCCGCTTCGGCCACAGTGCCGGTATTGCGTTACGGCGTGGCGGCGGACGCCGAGCTGCGTGCGGCGGAGGTGCGCGTCGAAGCGGGGCGCGTCTCGTTTGACGTGTGGTGGCGCGGGGTGCCTCAAGGCCGTTTGACGCTTGGCGTGTCGGGGCGGCACAACGCGGTCAACGCGCTAGGCGCCGCCGCCGCCGCGCTGCTGCTGGGCTTTGAGCCGGAGGCCGTGTTTGCGGCGCTGCCGCGCGCCTGCGACGAGCTGCCCGGGCGTCGCTATGAGTGCGTGGCGGATGTGCAGGGCATTCGGATCGTGACCGACTACGCGCATCATCCGGCGGAGCTGAAGGCCGCGCTGGCGATGGCGCGCGATGAGCGTCCCGCGCGTTTGGTGGTGGTCTTCCAGCCGCACCGTTATACGCGCACGCGGGCTTTGGGGCCGGAGTTTCCCCCGGCTTTCGCCGAGGCCGACGAAGTGATCCTGCTGCCGGTTTACGCGGCCTCGGAAGCGCCGCTGGAGGGCGGCTGCATCGAAGATCTGTATGCCTGGTTTCGGCAGGCAGAGCGCGGGCCGGAGACGGCTGCCGCCGGAGACGCCCCGCGCCTCGGACCGCGCCTCAAGTTGGCGCGCACGCAGGAGGAGGTGTGGGCCTACCTGAGGCAGACGCTGGCATCGGGCGATTTGGCTGTGATTGCGGGCGCAGGCGATGTGATCGGCATGGCGGGCTTGGTCCGCGAAGATCTCGCGCACGGCTGGCCGGCACGCCGGGATCCCGAGGGGTTCGAGGCGGCATTGATGGCACTCCAGGGCGTGGAGACGGTGCCGTTCGGCGCGCTGGCGCGCTGGTCTTTTTATCAGGTCGGCGGCTGGGCGCGCTGGCGCGTCGAGGTCGCTGACGAGGCGGCGCTTGCGGCTGTGGTTCGCCTGTGTG
>JAGOBZ010000079.1 GCA_017999015.1 Kiritimatiellia bacterium | reverse complement strand
GCTGCGGATCGAACGCGTAACTCATGTCATGGGAACGGGTCTCCCAGCGCAGCGCCTTGGTGTCCGCCTCGGTCGCCCCGAACTCGACGAGCTTGAGGCCGTGCGCGTTGATGTTGAGGACGATCTCTGTATCGCGCGCCCCGGAAGGGGTCTCGTGCGTGCAGCGATCGCCGCTGTAGCCGTGGGTCTCAAGACGGGCGGGGAAGGTCTTGCCCGCATCGACGGCAGCGGGAACGGAGAGGTATCCGGTGACGGGGCGAAGCCCCGCGCAGTCGATCCGCACCGCGTAGATGCGGGCGTTCTTGTTGTTGCACGGCACCTCCTTGCGCTCGCCCTTGATCGGCACGAGATCCAGGCGCGCGAATTGCTTCGCCCAGAACGCGTCAAAGTCAGCAGGTTCGGGATGCGACTTGAGCGCGTCGATGTCAGCGCCCGCGCCGCCGTCGAAGAAGACACCCTTGTTCGTATGCTCGAAGCGGTTCATCGCGGCCCGGCCTTCGGGCGTCGTCGCGTCGCCGGTAAACTTCTTCACGAACCGCTTGCCGTTCTTGTCGACGACGGTCGCGCGGATGCGAACGAAGCCGGGCTTGTCCAGCTTGGTCTTATAGACGAAAGGCTCCTTCGTGAGCGGGGCCTTGCCGTTCTCGACGACCCCGTCGTCGCCCGTTCGCGACCAGTCGAGGAAGTGCTCGCCGGCGGGCAACCCGCCGTCCAGATCCTGCGGCGCGAGCGTGAAGACCATCTGCTCGCCCGGCTTGTAGCTGAGCGGATTCTTGTCGGTCGTGCCCTGGATCCACGCGTTGTCGAGCACGCCGCCAAACGCCGCGAACGCGGCAAACGCGGACATCACCCATATCCTCTTCTTCATGTGTTCTCTTCCTTTTCTGGTGTTTGTATTCACGTACGGCCTCGGCCTTCCCGCCGACCGAAGCTAAGCGTGACGGCGCGTCTCACGGTGTCGCGAACCAAAAACGGCAAGCCCGTGTCCTGCATTTCGACGGCACACACTTGGCACGAATAGTACGCCTCGAAGACAGGCCCCGCAAGCCAGAAGCGGACGACGGGAAATATCCTGATTAACGGATAAGGGAAAACGTGGTAATGTTTACGATGTGAAAAGTCGAGCTGGAGAAAAAGTGAAATGAAAAACATCGGCCCACTGTGTGTCGTTCCTTTCGCACACCCTCAGGGATGTCGCGGCTATCTGCTGGCCGACACGGTCAGCAAAGAGGCGCTTGCTTTGGACCCTCATCTCGATTGGGTGCACGGCATGGCTGAACGGGTTAAGACCGAAGGCTGGACGCTTCGCTACGTCGCGGACACCCACACGCACGCGGACCATCCGTCGGGCGCCGGCGAGCTGGCCGCCCGGTTCAACGCCGTGCGGATGGCGCACGCGGAGGCCCGCCATGCGGGCGTCACCGCGCCTCTCAAGGACGGCGACCGGATCAGGCTGGGCCAACAGGAGATCGTGGTGCGGTACGCCCCGGGCCACACGCCCGACCATCTGGTGCTTGTGGCGGACGGCGCACTCTTCTCCGGCGACAGCCTCTTTATCGGAGGGGTGGCCCGAACCGATTTTCTGGGAGGGGACGCGGGGCAGTTGTTCGACACGCTCCAGGCGCTGCTGGCGTCCCTGCCGGGCGAGACGGTGCTGTTTCCGGGCCACGACTACCACGGCCGAGCCGAGAGCACGCTCGCGCAGGAGCGCCTCGCCAACCCTTGGCTGCGAATCGCCGAACGCGGCGAGTTTGTGCGCCTGCTCACGGCGAATCCGCCGCCCCGGCCGGCCAACATGGATGCTCTGCTGCGGCTCAACCGCGAGGGCGTCACGATTCCGGCCTCGGTTTCGGCGGCGGACGCCGCCCGCCTGGTCGAGGCGGGCGGGGCGCTGAGCGTGATCGACGTCCGGACGGGCGCGGAGTATGCGGCGGAGCACATCCCGGGCGCGCATCTGATTCCGCTCGACCAGCTTGAGACGCGCCTCGACGAGGTGCGCGCCGTGCCTGCGCCGCGGCTGGTGCTGTGCCGCAGCGGGGCACGCGCCGCGCTGGCCAAAAAAACGCTGGAACAGCACCACGTTGCAGGTCTGTCTGTCGTGGAAGGCGGAATCGGTGCCTACGTGGCTGCAGGCGGTAAGACCGTCAAGGGGAAGTCTGCCATTTCTCTGGAGCGGCAGGTGCGGATCGCGGCCGGCGCGCTGGTGCTGCTCGGCGTGCTGCTGGGGGCTTTCGTGCATGCCGGCTTCCTGGCCCTTTCGGCTTTCGTTGGCGCGGGCCTTGTGTTCGCGGGGGTCACGGACTGGTGCGGCATGGGGCTGCTGCTGGCCAAGATGCCGTGGAACCAGGTGGCGGTGGCCGAGGCCGCGCCGGCACACGGCGGGACCTGTGCCGCGAGCCTGCCGGGAGGCTGCGCGGCGGGTGAGCCCGCCGCCGGCAGTTGCGCCCTCCCTGCTTCGGACGGGAAATGACGCGGCGGCGGACGGGAAAAAGGAGCGATGGAATCACTTGCACCAAGCGCGGACAACGCCAGCCTGGCGGCGCACGTCGGCGAGAATGTCGTCGCCCACGGGGTTCTCCAGCGTGTACCAGCCGCGGTAGCCTGATTTGTGCACAAGGCGCACGACCGCCTCGTTCGGCACCGCGCCGGTTCCGAGCGTCGCGTACTTGCGGTTGTCCTCCTTGGTCTGGTCCTTGAGATGCACGTGACGGATGCGTCCGTCGGCGAAGCGCGCCATGTCAACGATGTCTTCGCCGCGCCCGGCGTAATAGAGGTTGCCGGAATCGAGCGCGAAGCCGAGTTCGGGGATATCGGTCAGGAAGCGCTTGAGGTATTTCGTGTGTGAGCACGCGTTGTTCGTGTTGCCGTAGTCTTCGACCGTCACGGCGATCCCAGCCGCGTTCGCTTTGGCGACGAGTTTCCTGAGCCCCGCGAGGATCCGCACGTAATCAGCCTCCTGGTCGCCGTCCTTGGAGAAGTCGTCGGGAATGACCATGATCTGCGGCGCCCCGTACTTGACCGCTGCCGCCACGAACTCGTCGGAGTCCTTCGCCCCGCCGTCGGGGCCGAGAAACTTCGGCCAGCCGTAAAAATTGATCGGTTTGAGGCCGGCTCTCACGAATTCAGGGAGCTTCGGGTCTTTGTAACTCGCATCGAAACCGGTCACGCCGGCCTCCGCAAGCAGCGCCGCGGATTCTCCCAGCGGAACGCCTTTCGCTTTTGCGACCCGCTCCACCGTGCCCGTAAAGACCGAGAGCTTGACGGGTTCGCTGCGCTTGCATGTGAAACACCCGGCCGTCACGACCGCCAACAACAACGATAACACGTGTTTTTTCATAGGTTAACCCTGCCCGCCGGCCAGGAACCGATACCACACCGGCCTCTGTCCGCTACACTTAAGACTGGGCTACAATAGCACAGTCCAGATACAGCGTAAAGCGTAGCACTTGTAAACGAGGTGATCGGCTAGCGACAGGGATGTGTGAAGATGGTGCTTTTCTGACGAAAGGGAGGATAGCGAGACGGGAGCGCGGGCGTCCTCGCCCGCCAAAACGTGCCGTGCAATAGGTTTAGCGGTCATGACGGTCACGCAAAACCGCTTCTGGTAGGGACGCCTCGCCGAGGCGTCCGCGGCGGTCTCGGCGAGACCGCCCTACCGGGGGCGTGTCTGGCGGATGCGGAAGAAGGCGTTGGAGGGTGAACCCAATGCGGCCGGATCAAGTGTATAGCTGAGCACGGCGCCGGTGCCTGCGACCGGTGCGTCCGGATTGACCGGAGACCAGACGGGGCGCGTCAGATCCGCACACCACTCGATGGTGTAGAAGGTGTGGGGTTTGCTCGCCCACTTCAGCTCAAGTCCGCCGCCCACAGAAGCGGCAGCCAGCGCGGCGGCGCTCAGGCTGTGCGTGTCGACCGACAGCCCGATCGTCGTGTTGATCGCCGCGCCCGCGCCGTCGAAAGCGCGCACGCGCAGGCTGAACGATCCGGTCTGATCGGCACGCGGCTGCCACTGCACCTGCCCGGTCGCGGGGTCGAGCGTCAGCCCTTCCGGGGCACCCGACAACAGCATGTAGGTGAAGACGTTGGGCGGCAGGTCGGGGTCATTGTAACGCAGATGCACGGAGAAAGGCTCTTCGCGCCAGAGCAGGAAGGTGGCGGGCGAGGCGTAGGTAAAGGAGCGGTTGTCCTCGTTGACGCGTACCGTCACCTGCGTGACGCAGAAGACGCTCGGGTCGTCGGCGTCTTCGGCAATCACGGTGAAGGGGAATTCGCCCGGTCCGTCCGGCTCGTCTGTCTGCCAAGTGAACGCGCCGCTGCCGGCGTTGAAGACGGCGTTCGACGGCAGCGCGCCCTCCAGCCGCAGGCGGGTGGCGGTAGGATAGGGCGGGATCTCCTCCGCGCGTGTGGCGGTCACGGTGAAGGCGACGAGCTGGCCTTCGTTGACCGTGACATCCGCGAGCGGGCCGAACTGCGGGCGGCTGGGCGTTTCCAGCACGCGCAGCGTCAGCAGGGTCTCGTCGCAGCCGACCACGCTCAGGCCGTCCACCAGAAAGCCGCAGAGGCGCAGCGCGTAGAGGCCGGGCCCCTGCGCTTCGGCCGGGGTCCAGGTCAGCACGCCGCTCGCGGTGTCGAACTGGAGGCCTTCGGGTAACAGGTCCCCCTCGGCCGGGTAGAGGCGGAAGGCGAAGGTGGCGGGGCGCGCCGCCGTGAGCGTGTTGGTGCAGACGAACGGCTGCTCCTCGCGCAAAGTGTACGGCTCAGGCTGCGCGAGCAGCGTCTCCGTAAAGCGCGGATTGCGGTTGGGCGCGCCGGGGGTCGGGCGGTTGAAGAGCACGAGATCGCCGGACGCGCCGTTGAGCCAGCGGCCCATGCTGGCGGTGCCGATCTGTTCGGTCACGTACGCGAGGCGGTCGGCCAGCGCCAGCGCCGGCGTGAAGAGGCAGATGCGGTCGCCGCTCTTGCCAAGCCCGAAGGGCGCCTGCAGGTTCGCGGGATCGAACGGCAGCGACGCGGCGTCGCTCGCGCCGGTCCAGATGCGCAGGGCCGCGCCGGGCGCGAGCGTCACACCGGACGGGATGACCAGCGCTTTGGTGGCGCGCAGATCGGGCGTCGGCGGCGTCTCGCTGGTCAGGGTGTCGGTCACCACCCAGCCGCCGAGATCAACCGGCGCGGCGCCGTCGTTGAACAGCTCGAACCAATCCTCCTTCTTGCCGGTGAGCGGATTGGTGAAGAGGTCGTTCTGCGCCATGAACTCGTTGATCACGATGCGGCACGCCGGCCGGTCGGCGCGGTTGGCGGCGCCGGGCGTGGCGGGATGGAGCCAGCGGCGCTGGCCCAACGAGCCGTCGGGCCAGGCGCCCCACGCCGCGTCGTCGGCGCAGTCGGCGTAGTCCAGGGCGTCGACCACCACCGCGCGGCCGTCGAGCGGCGCGCGCAGCAGCAGCGTGCCGGACACAAAGTCGAAGCGGAAGCCGGCATGCGGGTGGCCGGGCGCGCTCTCGCCGGGTTCGGCGTCAAGCCAGACGCGCAGGAAAGCGCCGGGGTCAAGCTGGGTGCCGGACGGGAAGCTCCAGCCGGGGTCGCCCTGTGCCGTGGCCAGCGTCCAGCCGTCCAGCGCCACGGCGTCATCGCCGCTGTTGTAGAGTTCCACCCACGGTTCGCGCTCGCCGGTGTTGTCGGCGGGCCCGGTCAGGTTGCGCGGCTGGAGTTCGTTCAGCCACACCTCCGGCAGGGCCGTGAGCGGCAGCGAGGAGGCGTTGGCCTCGCCCGGCGTGCAGGTGTCGGTCTGGACCGTCGCGATATCGAGCGTCATGCCGAACACCAGGTCGGAGCTGCCGCCCTGATTCTGGTGGACGCTGACGGCCAAGGTGTTGAGGCCGCTGCGCAGGGCGGTGGCAGACAGCGCGAAGGGCCCTTGGATCTGGCCCTCCGGCAGGATGTGCGTGGTCGCGACGCTGGCGTCGGTCAGCGGCCCGATGGGCATCAGGGCGGAACGGTGGATCTCCTGGCCGTTGAGATAAAAGGCGGCCGCGTCATCGAGCATGTAGGTGAGCCGCAGCGTGGCGTTGACGGGATTGCCGCTGTAGGAGAAGTCGGTGCGGAAGTAATAGGCGACACGCCCGCTCGTTTTGGGGATCACGGTGGCCAACGGAAGAGCCAGAGGATCATCCTCGAAACCCAGCGGACCGGGTCCGGCGGGCCACGCCGCGTCATCAAAGGCGGGCGCGGTCCAGGTGTCACCGGGATAGCCGGTGGCAAAATAAGACCAGACGTGCGTCCACGGTACGGCGGTCACGGTGACGCTGTTGGAGACGCCGTCCGCCACCCAGTTGGCCGGTCGGCTGTTGTCGAGCTCAGGGTTGATGAGCTGCAGCGCGGTGCCCGGCGGCACCGCTTCGGGCCAGGGGTGGCGGTCACCGTATGTCACGCGGTCGAGCACCGGGTCGTCGGGCTCGAAGCCCGTCGCGCGCCGGCGCAGGCGCAGGGTGCCGGCCGGCGGCAGGACACCGCTGTAGGTACCGGCGACCCGCTGCCAGGTGCCGGTGCCGTAGACCTGCGCGATCGCCTGGGGGTCGGCCGCCACAAGCAGGCGCTCGCCGGGGTTCAGGACCGTGCCGCTGGCGAAGGCGAAGGCGACCGCGCCGTCCAGATAGACGCCGGTCAGGTTCATGCGCGTCGAGGCCGAGCGGTTGGCGATCTCGACATACGCGGCGCTGTTGGTGACCGGATGCGCCATGATCTCACTGATCAGGAGGTAGCCGTCCAGCGGATCGAGCGGCGTGCCGGTGTAGACGATCGTGCGGGTGACGCTGCCGCCGGACAGACGCATGCCGTCCGCGGTGAACGCCTCGATCTGGAAGGCGTTGGTGCCATTGTTGAGCACCACCTGCGCGCTCCAGGTGGTGGACGAGGTCCAGGTGACGTCGGTCTCCGCGCCGTTGATACGCAGGGCGGTCACCGCGAAGGGCGCGTTGCCGGAAAGGGTTACGACATTGGAGTCGGCTTCGGACGCCGCCGCGGCCGGCGTCGTCACGCTGAACGCGCTGGCGTTCGCGGCGGCGAGCTGGGCGGCCACATTGGCGCACCGCGTCTCGACGTTGGCGAAATAGGCGTCGTAGTTACCGTTGAGCACCGTGGCGTCGGCGCGCAGCGCGTCGTACTTGGCGCGCGTCCAGGCGCGCAGCGCGGGATCGGCCGAGGCGGCGAGCAGCTTCTCGACGGCGCGCCAGAAGACGCGCGCCGTGACGGGGTGCTTCAGGAAGGTCCGCATCGTGGGGTCATCGGTCGGGAACGTGGCCAGCGAGGGATTGATCGGATCGGTCAGCGGACGGTTTGCGCCGAACGAGACATCGAGGTCCCAGGCGATGAGCTGCCAGCCGGCGGCGCTGTCGTAGAGGTACATGTTCTTGCCGCGGTTGAAGCCGTAGGTGTCGTAGTTGCCGATGAACTGGTTCATGGCGATCACGCCGGCGAAGCCCACGAGGTTGATCTCCTGCCGGATGCGCTGCGTGTAGGTGGCAGGATCGGCCGTGTTGAGCGTCTCGACCAGCGAGAAGAAGTTGGCGTAGTCGTTGGCAAGGAAATTGGCATACCCGCGCTTTTGCCAGTTCCAGCGGTAGCGGCCGGTTTTGAGCACCTGGCCGTCTCCGTCCGGCGCGTCGGTCAGGTAGGGCTGAAGGCGCGCGGTTATAATCGTGAAGGCCGAGATGTCGAGCGTGTACTCGAACCAGTCGTCGATCTTGAAGAGGTCGTTGTCGTCGTCCTCCGGGAACCAGTGCTTGACGACGCCGGCGTTGGGCTTCTCGGTGTCCTCGTAAATCTTTTTGCTGAACTGCTCGGTGCCGTTGGCGTAGACATGCACGAAGCGGCGGTGGACGTGCGGCAGCCCGAGCGCCTGCACCAACGAGAAGCAGAACTGCTCGCGGATGCCGAGGTCATCGTTGCCGAGGTTGCCGACAGTCGAGAGCACCATGCCGTCGTCGTCGAGCACGGTGTCGTCGTTCTGGAAGATCGCCTCATAGTCGACGGTGCCGGTGCCGATCGGCGACGAGTAGTTGCTGTGGAACGGGCTGCCGGCGTACATCATGGCGGCGTGGTAGAGCACGCGGTCGTTGCCGTAGATGAAGGTGGCGTCGACCGGCGCGTTGCTGGCCCGCTCGCGGCGTGTCCAGTAATCGATGTTCTCCTGCGTCATCCAGAAGCGGTAGATGCCGAAGGCGCGGCTGTCGAGCGGTTCGCTGAAGCGCACCAGGGCTTCGTGCGCCGGGGCGTCGGCCGGGAAGCGGGCGCGCGCGGCGGGCACGCCGCAGTCCTCGGCCTCGATGTGGAAGGCGACCAGCGCGCCGGCGGACAGCCCGGCCGGGATCTCGGCCGCCAGAAAGCCGGCCGCGCATGGCCGCATGGCCACCCGGTTGGTGACGGCCTGCCCCTGCACGCGGTAGACAAGGTGCGCCTGCGCGAGGCCGTCGGGATCATGCAGCCGCGCGTAGACGGTGACCTTTTCGCCGGTGCGCGGCAGGACGGGCTGGTGGATGACGTCATAGATCGCGGGGGCGGCGTTGGCGGCGCGGCTGTTGGGCTGGCCGGGCGAGCCGAGCGCGCGCGTGGTGAGGATCGGGCCGCTGGCCTCCAGCCAGTTGCCGCGCGTGCGGATCAGCAGCTCGGGGCAGCCGGAGAGCCAGCGGACGCGGGCGCGGATGGTGCCGGTGCCGCTCTTGGGCAGCGTGGCGCTCATCGCGCCGCGGATGACGTTCATGCCGGTGTGGACACGGTCGGAGGCGCGCAGCCGCAGCGCGCGCTGGCCGTCGAAGGCGCCCGTGACCGGTTCGATGGCGGAACGGTCGTGCGTGCCCATGAAGCGCCAGTCGGGCGTGTCGCTTTCGAACGAGGGATTGTTGACAAGATTCGCGCCGCCCGTTGCGCGTACTTCGACCGCGTCGATCAGGCATTCGCCCGCATCCATCAGCCCGATGTGCATCTCGTTCGGATCCCCGTTGGCGCTGGCGGTGAAGCCGTGGTCGATTCGTCCGGTAAACTCAAGCGTGGTCCACGCGCTTTTCTGCGACTCGTCGCTGGCGGCCCAACTGCGCGCGAGCGAGGGATCGGCGCGCGGGTCGATCCGTTCGAGCGAGCTGCCGCCGCCGTCCGCCAGCGCGTGCCACTCGCCGCCGTCGCGGTAGGTGACGCGCTCCACGACCGTGTTGTTGGTGACGACGACAGGCGCGAGCGGATCGGCCGTGTCCATCACCGGCACCGGCTGCGAGAGCGTGACGGTTTCGCGGCTGTTGGCGAGCGAGCCGCCGAAGCCGTCGGGCGTGGCAAGCGCCGTGCGGTCGGGGTAGAGCCGCGCGAAGGCGGCGGGATCGCGCGGCACCACCAGATAGCCGCCGGCCGGGATGCTGAGCGGCCCGAAGGCATAATCAATGCCGCCGCCCAGCTTCCAGCCGTCGAGGTTCACGCTCTGCGCGCCGGGGTTGAAAAGTTCGACGTACTCCTCGTCCTTGTCCTCGGAGATGGGGTTGTACATGATTTCGTTGAGCACGACCGGCGCGGGGCGCCGCGGCGTGTTGGCCGCGCCCGGCGTGGGCGTCTCCAGAATGTTCCAGCGCGCGTCGCCGTCGGGAAAGCGGCCGTGCGCGACACCGATCTGCTGGTCGTCCAAGCGCAGGGCGTCGATCACGTGGCCGCCGGCGGCGGCCGGCGCGAAGAGCCAGACGGTGTCGCCGCTGCCGTCGATCAGGAAACCGAGCGCGGATTCGTGGAAAGCGAGGAAGCCGCGCGCCGGGAGCTCGGTGCCGTCGGGGATGAGGTAGCCGGGGGCGCCGAGGTCGTCGCGTTTGAGCACGCAGCCGCCGAGCGCGCACGGCGTGTCCGCGAGGTTGTGCAGCTCGATGAAGCCGGGGGTCGCGCCGGAGTGGGCCAGCACCTCGTTGATCAGCACGGCCTCGAAGGCGGCGGGGCGCGCGGGGTCCGCCGCGCCGGGCGAGCCGCCGGGCAGGGCCGAGGCGGACCAGCCGTCGGCGTCGCGCTCGCCGTAGGAGGGACGGGCGAGGACCAGGGTGTGGCCCGAGCCGTCGGCGGCGGCCGGCCACGGCGGGTCGTCGCCATACGCCACCGTGCTGAGCCAGGCGCCGAGCGCGTCATGCAGCGTGATCTCGCCGCTGCCGTCGAAGGCGTAAGCCTCGAAGCCTCCCACCACCTGTTGCAGGCCGGTGACCGCGGTGACATCCGCCGGCGACGGCGCCACGACGAGGTAACCGTTGGCGGCGAGCACGGTGCCGGTCGGGAGTGTGTAGTCGAAGACGCCGGAGAGGCGGTAGCCGCTGAGATCCTGATAGAACGGGTTGGAATTGTACAGCTCGACGAAGCGCAGGTCGCGGCCGTCGCTGCGGGCGGCGGGCGTGGGGTGTGTGTCAGGAAAGTGACAGGATTTTCTGAAAGACCTTGCCGCAGTGCTGCCGTCTTGCTAACGTTATATATATTTCATCTATAACAAGGAGGCCGGTATGACGCTCGCAGAGCTGACTGTG
>JAGOBZ010000078.1 GCA_017999015.1 Kiritimatiellia bacterium | reverse complement strand
GTGTCCGGTTTTCGCATCAGGCGGCGAGTCCGCCGCGCCCTCGCTGACCGGCCGTATGTCCACCCTCGTCATTCAGCTCGGCCTGATCTGGTTTGCCGCCCGCCTCGGCAACATGCTGTTTGAAAAGATCCGGCTGCCCGGAGTTCTGGGCGAACTGTGCGCCGGCATCCTCATCGGCCCTTACCTGCTGGGCGGTGTGAGCCTGCCTTTCCAGGGTTTTGAGCAGGGCCTTTTCGCGCTCAACCCGCTGGTCTTGGTCGGCGACACGCCGGTCTCGCCGGAACTGTACGGACTTTGCGCCGTGGCATCGATCATCCTGCTCTTCCTCGTTGGCATTGAAACCGACCTCCACATGTTTATGCGCTACTCGGTGGCGGGTACCCTCGTGGGCGTCGGCGGCGTGATCGCGTCGTTTGTAACCGGCGACCTGCTCGGCATCTGGCTGCTGCCCTCGGTCATGCCGGGTCAGACGTTCGGCTTTCTGCATCCGGCCTGCATTTTCCTGGGCGTGATGTCGACGGCGACATCGGTTTCGATTACCGCGCGCATCCTTTCGGAAAGCCGCAAGCTCGATTCGCCGGAGGGGGTAACCACGCTGGCCGCCGCCGTGATCGATGACGTGCTGGGCATCATCATGCTGGCGATCGGCACTGCGCTGGTCGCGGCGGGCCATTCGGACACCGGCCGTATCAACTGGGCCGAAATCGGCATCATCGCCGTGAAGGCGATCGGCATCTGGCTGGGGGCAACAGTGTTCGGCATCCTGCTGTCGCGGCGCGTCTCGTCGGGACTCAAGCATTTGGGCGGCCAGACTGAGATTGCCGTTGCCGCGCTGGGGCTCGCGCTGGTCGTGGGCGGCCTTTTCGAGGAAGCCCATCTGGCGATGATCATCGGCGCGTATGTCGTGGGGCTTGCGCTGTCGCGGGCCGACATCTCGCACATGATCCGCGAGAAGCTGCATTCGGTCTACGCGCTGATGGTGCCGGTCTTTTTCGCGGTGATGGGCATGATGGTGAATGTCAAACTGCTGCTTGATCCCAAGATTCTGACATTTGGGCTCATCTACACCGTGGTTGCGGTTCTGGCCAAAATGGTAGGCTGCTCGCTGCCCTCGCTGCTCTGCGCCTTCAATCCGCTGGGTGCCCTGCGCATCGGCGTGGGCATGGTGCCGCGCGGAGAGGTCGCGTTGATCATCGCCGGCATCGGTAAAACGCAAGGGTTCCTTTCGGACGAGGTTTTCGGCGTGGCGGTCATGATGACGCTGTTGACCACCGTGCTGTCGCCGCCGTTGCTGGTCGCGGTATACAAGGGCACGGCCTCCGGTGTCGTTCGGCGCAAACAAAAGGCGGACGGACGCACGGCCGAGTTGAAGCCGATCCGCTACACGTTCGCGAATGCGGAGATGGTGTCGCTAGTGCTCGAGGGGCTTCTGGGCGAACTGCGCAATGAGGGTTACTTTACCCACACGCTCAATCGTGAGGAAGGTCTTTATCAGGCGCGCAAAGACGACAAAGTTATCAATATCTTCTGTTCCCCGACTCAGATCGACATCCACGCGCCTGGAGAGCTTCGGGCAGAGATCAAGTCCAACGTGATGGAAGTGGCTGCGCATTTCGAACAGTTCCTGACCAGCCTGCGCGCTGTCCTGCATGATGATCGCGCCCAGTTCGAGATCGTGCCCGCTGATCTGGAAGTGCTGAAGAAGCGCGAGAGCGTGGCGGCGCGTCTGCCGCCAGACCATATTGCCGCCAATCTGAAGGCAACGACCAAGGAGGCGTCCATCGCAGAACTGGTCGACCTCCTGTGCGCTCAAGGTGCGGTCAAGGACCGCGAAGGAGCCTTGTGCGCAGTTCTCGACAGGGAGCACGCGATGTCGACCGGGCTCGGGCACGGCATCGCCACGCCGCACGGGCGTACCGACGCTGCCGAGCAGATGGTGTGCGCGCTGGGTGTCTCGCGGCCCGGCATCGATTTCGGCGGTATGGACAACCAGCCGGTGCATCTGGTGCTGCTGACGCTCTTCCCCACTACTCAAAACGGCCTGTATGTTTCGTTCTTGGCTGCGGCGCTCGCCACGCTCAATAATCCCGATCTCGTAACGGCTCTGCTACGCCGGGATTCGGCTGAGGCGATTCACATGGCTTTGGCCCGGTCGGTATAAGTTGCCGGGTGGATTTTCACCCCCTCGCGTGGTACACTCAAACTTTCATTAACGAACGGGGTTCGGACATGACGACAAACGAGTATGATTTCACCGCGATCGAAAAGAAATGGCAGGCGTACTGGGAGGCGAACAAAACCTTCAAGGTGAATGACTTTGAAGCGGGCAAGCCCAAATTCTATTGCCTCGACATGTTTCCGTACCCGAGCGGCGCGGGGCTGCACGTCGGCCATCCCGAGGGGTACACGGCGACGGACATCCTGTGCCGGTATAAGCGCATGCGCGGCTTCAACGTGCTGCATCCGATGGGCTGGGACGCGTTCGGCCTGCCGGCCGAGCAGTATGCCGTGGAAACCGGCACGCATCCCGCGATCACGACCGAACGCAACATCAACCGGTTCCGCGAGCAGATCAAGGCGCTGGGCTTCAGCTATGACTGGGACCGCGAGGTGAACACCACCGATCCCGGCTATTACAAGTGGACGCAGTGGATCTTCGAGCAGCTTTACAAGAAGGGCCTCGCCTATGTGGCCGAGGTGCCGGTGAACTGGTGCCCCGCGCTGGGCACGGTGCTCGCCAACGAAGAGGTGATCGACGGGCGCAGCGAGCGCGGCAACCATCCGGTGGTCCGCAAGCCGATGCGCCAATGGATGCTGCGCATCACGGAGTACGCCGAGCGCCTGCTGGCGGATCTGGACGGGCTGGACTGGTCGGAAGGCATCAAGGAGATGCAGCGCAACTGGATCGGCAAGTCGGAAGGCGCGGAGGTAGATTTCACGATCGCGGGCTGCGGCGAACGGATCACGGTGTACACCACGCGCCCCGACACCCTGTTCGGCGCGACCTATATGGTGCTGTCCCCCGAGCATCCGCTGGTCGCGCGCATCACGACCGACGCGCAGCGGGCCGATGTGGACCGCTACCGCGAGGAGGCCGCGCGCAAGAGCGACATGGACCGCACCGAGCTGAACACCGAGAAGACCGGCGTGTTCACCGGCGCGTATGCGGTCAATCCCGTAACCGGCGGACAGATTCCCGTCTGGATCGCCGACTACGTGCTGATCAGCTACGGCACGGGCGCGATCATGGCCGTGCCGGCGCACGACACGCGCGACTTTGAATTCGCCCAGAAATTCGCCATCCCGATCATCTGCATCATCGAGCCCGACGCCGCCGAGGCCGCCGCCGCCGGCGTGGCGGTAGCCGACGTGCTGGCCGGCCGCGCCTGCTGGACCGGCAACGGCCGCATGATCGGCTCCGCGAACGCCGAAGGCCTCGATATCAACGGCATGGCCGTCACGGATTCCAAGCGCGTGACCACCGAGTGGCTGGCCGCGCGCGGGATCGGCAAAGCTTCGGTCAAGTACAAGCTGCGCGACTGGCTGTTCAGCCGCCAGCGTTACTGGGGCGAGCCCTTCCCGGTGATCCACATGGCGGACGGTTCCACGCGCCTTGTGGACGAGAACGATCTGCCGTTGACGCTGCCCGAAATGGAGGATTTCAAGCCGACCGGAACCGGCGAGCCGCCGCTTGCGAAGGCCGGCGCCTGGCTCGATTTCACCGATCCGGTCACCGGGGCGAGAGGGCGTCGCGAGACCAACACGATGCCGCAGTGGGCCGGCTCGTGCTGGTACTACCTGCGCTACATCGACCCGCGCAACGAGCATGCCGCGTTCGACACGGCCAAAGAAAAGTACTGGATGCCGGTGGATCTGTATGTGGGCGGCGCGGAACATGCGGTTCTGCACCTGCTCTACTCCCGGTTCTGGCACAAGGTGCTGTTCGATCTGGGCTACGTCTCAACCCGCGAACCCTTCCAGAAACTGGTGAACCAGGGCATGATTCTGGGCCTCTCTTACAAGGACGCGCGCGGCGCGCTGGTGCCGATGGAACAGGTGGAGCATCGCACGGAAGGAGCCTTCCACACCGAGACCGGCGAGAAGCTCACCGAGTTTCCCGCGAAGATGTCCAAGTCGCTGAAGAACGTGGTCAATCCCGAGGATGTCATCCGCGAATACGGCGCGGACAGCATGCGCCTGTATGAGATGTTCATGGGGCCGCTGGAAGCGGTCAAGCCCTGGAACACCAAAGGCGTGGAGGGCGTGTTCCGTTTCCTCAAGCGCTCCTTCCGCATGGTGGCGGAGCAGCCGATCACGGATGAGCCGCTGGACGAGGCGCAGCGCCGTCTGCTGCACGCCACCATCAAGAAGGTGACGGACGATCTTGAAACGATGAGCTTCAATACGGCCATCAGCCAGATGATGATCTTCATCAACGCCTTCTCCGGCAACGCCAAGCCGTTGCCGCGCGAGGCGGCCGAGACCTATGTGCTGCTGCTGGCCCCCTTCGCGCCGCACTTGTGTGAAGAGCTTTGGGAACGGCTCGGCCACGACACGTCGCTGGCCTACGCGCCCTGGCCCGCCTACAACGAGGAGTACCTCAAGGTGGACGAGGTGGAGATCCTCGTGCAGGTGCTGGGCAAGCCCAAGGCGCGCGTCATGATGCCGGCGGGGGCCGGCGAGGCGACGATGCGGCAAATCGCGCTGGAGCAGGATGCCGTGCGCGACGCCCTGGCCGGCAAGACGGTCCGCAAGGTCATCTGCGTCCCCAACCGCCTGATTAACATTGTGGCGGGGTGAGCGCCGGGGTCGCGGACGGCCCCGTCCGCGATGTGAATCGAGCACAAGGCAGACGCGCGGAAAGTGTTCCGACAGATCGCCCGGCGCGTCGCTTTCACCCCTTACGAAACTTGAGCGTTGAACGTTGAGCGTTCTTTTCAAAAGAAAGGAAAGCATCCCTCCCCGCGAACGGCAAAAGCGGCACCCCTGTTGAGGAGGCGGATCAGGAACAATCCATAATCTGAGACCGCTCAGCGGCGGCATGTTGCGTCCGCTTATTTGTTATTTTTGGCTGACCCCTATACCCCCTCTACGAAGTCGACGCCGACACTCCGTCCGACGCAGTCAAATCAATTCGATGAAATCCGTCACGCCTACACGGGCTTGCTTGAGAATATGCGCAAGCGTGGAGCGCTTGACCGGACGATGTGCGGGAATGGTCAACTTCAGAGTTTCTGTCAGAGTATGCTTCTGAAGACGGACATGACTCCCCTTCTGCCGCACCACAACCCATCCGCCGCGCTGCAAGGCTCGGATGATTGCTCATAGGGCAGGCTGGGCACTTTGCTCATAAGGCCACTTCCGCCATCTCCGCATTAGGCGCAAAGTCCTGGTCGTCCTCCACCGGTGCCAAGTAGAGTTCAATGGCCTCGCGCACATTCAGCAGCGCCTCTTCTTTTGTCTCGCCTTCAGAGATACAGCCCGGCAGCGAAGGTACCATGGCCGTATATCCGCCCTCATCACTGGGCTCAAGTATGATCTTCAGTTTCATGTCATTCCCCGACTGATTAGTGTACCGCTTTTCCAGACCTATGTACCACTGCTAATCTGAGAGCCTAAAGGCAGGCGCAGGTTCGCCCGTTTCACCGCTGCGTCAGCGCCAGGCGAAACCCCACCGTCCCATAAGCGTTCGCGAAGTAGTTGAAACTCCGAGCGGCAGAACGGCACCCGACCGCAGACGAGGAATAATCTCCTCCACGCCGTATGAAGTCGCCTTACCCATCCGACCCTCCGATGTTCTCCGTGCAGGCGCACCCGCTTCCGCACGTCAGACCGGCTTTCCCTCTCGGACCTGAAGACGGCCCCAACATACGTCTTTCGGCACCCGCCGTCGACGCCGGGTCTCAAAAAACGGCCGCCACAATCGTCCCGGCGCGTCGCTTTCACCCCGCACATACACTTGAGCGTTGAATGTTGTGAGTTGAACGTTGACTGGTCGAACGCAGAGGCGGCCGCGTCGGGTGCCGACTTCGCCGCGGCGGGGTCGTCAGCGACTTGCCTGAAGAGGGCGAACGCGCCCTTATCGTCGCGCGTTTTCAGGCGGCAGAGCCCGGCTTTGACGTACGCGCCGGCGGCGGCTGCCGTCCCCGCGCACGCGCGGCGCAGGCCAGAAACGCCGCCTCGGCATCCGTCCACTGCTGCCGGCTGTACAGCGACTCCGCGCACGCCGACGCGGTGTCCGCCGGGGTGCCGGTGGCGCCCGCCGCCACGAGTGCGGCCAGCAGCGTCAGGATGCGGGTCAGTGCGGTGAATCCCGCGCCCTGCATGAGATATAATCGGCATGACCGGTTAGCGGGTTCTGTCATTTCCATATTCCGTCATTCACTAAAAGGCGTCTTTGCTGCTATTCGTGTTTGCGGGCGGCATGATGAGGGGCGCAAAGTCAAGCAGAAATATTGTCATTCTTAACATTTATCGCTCAGTGCTTAACGTCAAACTTTGAATGTCCAAGTTGCCGACGGTATCGAACTAAGCCCGCCGCGCGGCTGTGCCATTAATCCGGCATGAAACCGAAGGGATTGGTGTATAACGGGTTTTTGATCGGCGCGTTCTTGGTTTATAAGAAAGAAGGTGGATGGACGGCTTGTTGCGGCATTGACGCGACAGGTGAATGTTGATACTGTAATTACGTGTTTGAAATGGGAGGTTCTGATGCAAACGGTTGAAGTGAAAATCGCCCGGATCGGAAACTCGCGCGGCGTGAGGATCCCCGCCGATGTGCTGCGTCGTTACGCCTTCACGGATACGGCCATTATGGTTGAAAGTGTGGACGGTGTGCTGTTACGGCCAAAGCGGCAGGTGGACGAGAAAATGTCGTGGGCCGATACCGCGAAGGCTATGGCTGCCGACGCTGAAGATTGGTCGGACTGGGATGCGCTAAACGCGGACGGTCTTGATGCAATTCCGTGGGAGCCTGCGGAGGTTGCAGAGAAGAGATCCGGTTACGGTAAGGTGCGGCAAACAGCCTCTCGGAAACGGCCATGAAGCGGTATGACATCCTCTGGGCTGAAATGGATCCTGTACGTGGGGCAGAGATTGCCAAAACCCGTCCTGTTGTGGTTGTGAGTCTGGATGTCCTAAATGAGGTGCTGACAACTGTGACGGTCTGTCCGTTGACCAGTCAGATACATCCGGGATGGCGGTCGCGCATTCAAATCCGTTGCGCTGGAAAGTCGGCAGAAATCGCGGTCGACCAAATCCGAGCCATCAGCAAACAACGGCTCGGGCGCAAATTAGGGTCGTTGGCAGAGTCCGATGCTGCGGCCCTGCGCCGTCTTATCACGGAAATGTACGGCGAATGAAGTCCCGCTAACAATGACTCATGCTCCGATGAAGTGGCCATGCTTGCTTATCGAAAAACAAGGGTAGGGTGGATCGGCGTCGAGGTGAAAGACGGCGCGGTGACGCAGGTGTTTTTTGCCGAGGCGGAGGAAGAGGATTCTGCCCCGGCTGAGGGGTCGGAGCGGGCGCTGCTGGATGAGGCGTTCCGTCAGTTGGCTGCATATCTGGAGGGCAGGCTGACGGTGTTTTCGCTGCCGGTCGCGCCGGCCGGAACACTGTTTCAGCGGCGCGTGTGGGCCGTGCTTGAAACGATTCCGTATGGCGAGACGTGGAGCTATCAGCGCGTGGCGACGGCGGTCGGGAATCCCAAAGCCGCGCGCGCGGTCGGCATGGCCAACAACCGCAACCCGATCGCGATCGTCATCCCGTGCCACCGCGTGATCGGCGCGGACGGAAGTCTGGTGGGGTACGACGGCGGCCTATCACGCAAGGCGTGGCTGCTGGAACTGGAAAAGGGGGGGGGGAGGCATGACTTGGGTACAAGTTCACCGCGCGGCCGTGTCGCGAATGATCGAGGGAGTAACTCTCAACGTCCACCGTTCAACGCTCAACGCTCAATGCTCAAGTTATGGACGAGGAAGGGCGGCGCTTTGCTTGGCAGGCGTGTGGGGGATGGCTGTCGGTGCGTTCGATGCGGACGCGCGCGTGTTTCATGTGCGGCCGGACGGCGATGACGCGGGACCGGGAACCGCCGCCGCGCCGTTCGCGACGGTGGAGCGGGCGCGCGATGCGGTTCGCGCGGCAAGGAAAACCGGAGCGCTGCCGGGCGGCGCCGAGGTGGTGCTACATGCCGGACGCCATGTGCTGGCCGGCAGCTTGAAACTCCGCGCGGAAGATTCCGGCGCGGAGGGGGCGCCGGTCGTCTATGCGGCCGCGCCGGGCGCGTCGGTCTTTCTGACTGCCGCTCGCCCGATCCCCGGCAGTGCGTTTCAGCGGCTTGCGGGCGGGGAGATCGACGAGCGTCTCGATCCTGCGGCGCGCGGGCAGGTGCGCTGCGCGGATCTGACCGCGCTGGGGTTCCCGAAGACCCCGCCGCCGCGCGACAATTTCCGGCTGCCGTTCGGCATTCCGGAACTGTTTGTCAACGGCCGCCGCATGACGCTGGCCTGCTGGCCGAACGAGGGCTGGACGACGATCGCCAAAATCATCGACAAAGGAACGATGCGCAACGACGGGTCGGTTTCGGATTCGGCCGATCCGAAGAAAGCGCGTCCGCAAGAGAACCGCGGCGGCGTGTTTGAGTACGAAGGCGACCGTCCCGCGCGCTGGCGTGTGGAGCAGGGGGTGTGGCTGCACGGGTTCTGGTGCTTCGACTGGTACGACGATGCGGTACGCGTGGCGGCCATCGATCCCGCGCAGCGCCGGATCACGCTCAAAGTGGCGCACCAGTACGGCGTGCGCCAGGGCAATCCGTCGCCGCGCCGCTGGCGCGCGGTCAACCTGCTCGAAGAGCTGGACCGTCCCGGCGAATACTTCATCGATGTCGTGGCGAACCGACTCTATCTCTGGCCTGAGCAGGATCTCGCGCAGGCGCGCATCGCGCTGGCGGTGCGCGATGAACCGCTGATTGTTATGGAGCATGCGGACGACATCACGCTGCGCGGGCTGGTCTTTGAAGAGGCGCAGGGGGACGGGGTGGCGATCTCCGAGTGCCGGCGCGTGACCGTGGACGGGTGCGTGTTCCGCAACCTGCGGCGCAGGGCGATCAGTATGATCGGCGGGGCGGCCAACCGGATCGCGGGGTGCGACATGTACGACACCGGCACGGGCGGTGTCTTTCTGGGCGGCGGTGACCGCAAGACGCTGACGCCGGCGGGACATGTGCTGGAAGACACCCACATCCGGCGGTTCTCCGTGCATCAGCTCACCTATGCCAGCGCCATCCATTTGTCAGGGGTTGGTAATGTGGCGCGCCACAACCTGATTCACGACGCGCCGCATCAGGCGGTCAGCGTACACGGCAACGACCACCTATTCGAATACAATGTGGTGAGCAACGTCTGCGTGGCCTCCGACGACGCGGCCGCTTTCTACAAGGGTCGCAATCCCTCCTGCCGCGGCAACGTGCTGCGCTACAACCTGTGGAGCGAGATCGGGAGCCCGCGCGGGCATGGCAATGCCGCCGTTTACTTCGATGACGGCGACGGCGGCGACACCGTCTACGCCAACCTGTTCTTCCGCTGCGGCGAGCCCGGCAAAGGCTCTTTCGGCACGGTCTTTTCGCACGGCGGACACGGCAACACGGTGGACAACTGCGTCTTCATCGAATGCAAGCGCGCGTTGGGCTCCGCCCCGTGGAACGATGCGCGCTGGAAAGCGTTCATCGAGGCGCCGCTGTGGCAGGAGCGGCTGCTCAAAGAGGTGGATATCACGCGCCCACCCTATACCGTGGCCTATCCGGAGCTGATCGGGTTTATGGATCCGAAGCCCGGCGCGGCGCGTGACAACATCGCCGTGCGCAATCTGTTTGTGGGGTGCGGCGAGGTCAAGAGCAACCGCTGGGTGACCAACGATACCCAATTCGTGACGGCCGAGGATCCCGGTTTCATCAACATGCAGCAGCGCGATTTCCGGTTGAAGCCGGATTCTACGGTCTTTGCGCGCATTCCGGGATTTGAGCCGCTGCCGCTTGAGAAAATGGGACTGCGCCGCCCCGTCCGTAACCCAGGAGAATAACCATGATCCCTTTCCGTTTTCACAATCCAGTCAACGTCGTTTTCGGTCGGGGTGCCGCCGCAAACGTGGGCCAGGAAGCTGTCCAATATGGGCGCAAAGCCCTGCTGGTTTATGGCCAGGCGAGTTTGAAACAGTCAGGGCTCTATGACCGCCTGGTGCTGTCGCTGCAGCAGGCGGGCGTTGCTGTGGTGCCGTTCGGCAATGTGCAGGCCAACCCGTTGCTTTCACACGCCCGCCAGGGCATCGCGCTGGCGAAGGCGGAGGGTTGCGACCTAGTGGTGGCCGCTGGCGGCGGCAGCGTGCTCGACACGGCGAAAGGCATCGCCGGCGGGGCGGGCTGCGACATCGATCCCTGGGACGTGCTGAGCAAAGGCACACCGTTCACGACGGCGCTGCCGCTTGTGACGGTGCTGACCGTGCCGGCCGCCGGGTCGGAGATGAACTGCGGCTTCGTGCTGACCGACGATGTGGCGAGCGGCATCAAGGGTGGCGGCTTCGGCGGATCGCCCGTGTTTCCCAAGGTGTCGATTCTGGATCCTGAAACCACGCTGAGCGTGCCGCCAGGATACATGACCTACGCCTGTGCCGATGTCATGTCACATCTGCTGGAAAAATATTTCACGGCGTCGTCGACGTGGACCCCGGTGCAGGACCGCCTGATTGAAGGGCTAGTGCTCGCCGCGATGGAGTGT
>JAGOBZ010000076.1 GCA_017999015.1 Kiritimatiellia bacterium | reverse complement strand
GTCTCTCGCTGTCCACGACACGCGGGCATCTGGTGCGCGCGGCACTCGAGGGCCTCTCGCGACAGGTGCAGGAAGTCGTACAGCGCATGGCCGCCGACGCCGGCATCACGCCCGCCGACATCCGCGTGGACGGACGCAACGCGCAAGACACGCTGGCACAATGCCTGGCGGATCTCTCACGCCTGCCGGTGCTGCGCTTCTGCGGACGCGAGCCACGCGCCTTCGGTGCCGCTTGGCTGGCCGCCCAGGCGATCGGCTTCTGGGCGCCTGCAAGCCCGTTCGGCGACAAAATGCCGGTCGAGCGCGTCTTTCAGCCCAGTCCGTCGCCCGCGGCCGACACAGCCGCGGGCACACAGATCCTTACGCATCAGACACATCAGACAACGGAATGCCGAGCGCCTGAGCGACGCCCGCACCGTATTTCGGGTCCGCTTTGAGACAGTGCCGGATGTGGCGCAGCTTGATCTCCTTGGGGATATCGCCCATGGCCCGCGCCGTGTTGGCGAAGAGCCGCTCCTGCTCGTCCGGCGGCATGATGCGGAAGAGGTTGCCGGGCTGGCTGAAGTAGTCGGCGTCATCCTCGCGGAAGTTCCAGTGGTCGGCGTCGCCGCTGATCTTGAGCGGCGGCTCGCGGAACTCGGGCTGCTCCTGCCACTGGCCGAAGCCGTTAGGCTCGTAGCCGAGCGTGCTGCCGTAGTTTCCGTCCACGCGCATCGCGCCGTCGCGGTGGTAGCTGTGGAAGGGGCAGCGCGCCCGGTTGACCGGAATGAGATGGTGGTTGACACCCAAGCGGTAGCGCTGCGCGTCGCCGTACGAGAAGAGCCGTCCCTGCAGCATCTTGTCGGGCGAGAAGCCGATGCCGGGCACGATGTTGGCGGGATTGAACGCCGCCTGCTCGACCTCGGCGAAGTAGTTTTCGGGGTTGCGGTTCAGCTCCATCACGCCCACCTCGATCAGCGGGTAGTCCTTGTGCGGCCACACCTTCGTGAGATCGAACGGATGGTAAGGAACCTTCTCGGCGTCCAGCTCCGGCATCACCTGGATGCTGAGCGTCCAGCGCGGGAAGTCGCCCTTTTCGATGTGACCGTAGAGGTCGCGCTGATGGCTCTCGCGGCACTTGCCGATGATGGCCTCGGCCTCTTCGTCGGTCAGGTTCTTGATGCCCTGCTGGGTCTTGAAGTGGAACTTCACCCAGAAGCGCTCGTTCTGCGCGTTGATCATGCTGTAGGTGTGGCTGCCGTATCCGTTCATGGTCCGGTAGGAGGCCGGGATGCCGCGGTCGCTCATCACGACCGTCACTTGGTGCAGCGCCTCGGGCAGCAAGGTCCAGAAATCCCAGTTGTTGAGCGCGCTGCGCAGGTTGGTGCGCGGGTCGCGTTTGACCACGTGGTTCAGGTCCGGAAACTTGAGCGGGTCGCGCAGGAAGAAGACCGGCGTGTTGTTGCCCACAAGGTCCCAGTTGCCCTGGTCGGTGTAGAACTTGATCGCAAAGCCGCGAATGTCGCGCTCGGCGTCCGCCGCGCCGCGCTCGCCCGCCACGGTTGAAAAGCGCACAAAGAGGTCGGTCTTCTTGCCCACCTCGGCAAAGATCGACGCGCGCGTGTAGGCCGTGATGTCGTTCGTCACCGTAAAGGTGCCGTACGCGCCCGAGCCTTTGGCGTGCATGCGCCGTTCCGGAATCACTTCACGGTCGAAGTGCGCGAGTTTTTCGAGGAACCACGTGTCCTGCAACAACTGGGGGCCGCGCTTGCCGGCGGTCATCACGTTGTTGTTGTCGGCGACGGGCGCACCGGCGTTGTTGGTGAGTTTTGTGTCGGATGCCATGCTCGTTCTCCCTCTTTGATCGAGACTCCGGGACAGAAGTTTCAACCGTTTATGGGTGACAGCGTACAACCCTGCGATCATCATGTCAATCTATGATCGCCCATGGGCGCATGGCGTTAAAGGGACTGTCCGGATATCGGAGTCGACGCATCAACGAAAAAGACCGGTTGGTTTATAAGGTTGGCAATGCTGTGCAGGGGTCATCCGTGCCGACCGACAGTGACGCGCTGTTCCGGCGCGTCGGCGACGAGCCACAGTCCGGCCGGCTCGAGCCGGTCGGCGCGCAGCAGGCGCAGCACCGGTCGCACGGCCGGCGCGAGATCGGGCACGAGGTCCGGCAGGCAGTCGTCGCCGGACGCGAGGCGCGCCACGTCGAGCCGGTTTCCCGGGCGTTCCGGAAAGAGCGCGAAGTAGAGCATGTTCATCTCAACCAGCTCGCCGAAGAAGTGGGTGCCCAGCGAGATGTCGGGCGTCAGCGCGGCGTGCATCTGCGCGACCTCGCACAGCGCGGCGATGTGGTTGATCTCGGAAAAGGTGACCGGTACGCCGAGCGATGCCATGTGCGTGCCCCAGCGGCCGGGGCCGAGCGCCAGCACGGTGCCGCCCAGCCGGCCGAGCGCGCGGTTCACCGCGCCGATCGAGCGCGCCACCTCGTGCCGGACGTTCTCCGGCAGCGTGCCGTAGCGCGCGGGATCGACCACCAGCAGCCAGTCCAGGCGCGTCATGCGGCTGTGGCCGACCACCGCGCCCTGGCTCAGCAGCAGCGCCTCGTCCGCCGCGATGTTCAGCCGCGGCATGTCGGGCGTGTGCGTGCCCTGCACGTGCAGCGGACGGCACTGCAGCAGATTGATGCGGTACTGCCGGCTGTCGATGAAGTTGACGGCGAACTCCACATCCACCGGCCGCGCATAGGCGGTCTCCAGCGCGTGCAGCACCTCGCGCATGTCGTCCACAAAACCGGTCTCGGTCAGCAGCCGGTCAAAGGTCAGGATGCGATGGGTGCGGCCCTGGCGCAGCGCCTGTTCGTCGAGCGAGGTGAAGAGATCGATTGGCGCTTCCCGCACGTCGCCGAGCAGGTCGTCGAACCAGCATGACCGCAGGTCGTCGGCCTTGAGATCGATGACATCGACGCGCCGCTGCGAGTGGCGGCAGACCTCTTCGAAATCCGGCTCCGGCCGGCGCAGCGGCGCGTTGAGCGCGACGACGCGCGTGTAGTCGTCATCGACGCGGTCGACCGCGCGCGTGCCGAGTCCGTAGACCAAGCGGATCACGCCGGCCTTGGGATCGATCTCTTTGCTCCAGACGAAAGGATTGTAGGAGAAGCCCACGCCGGCGAGGTGCGGGTAGAAGGTGTGGTCTTGCAGCACGCCGGTCACGCGCATCACGAGCAGCGCCATCTGTTCGTCGCGCTCCAGCAGATTGTGCCGGGCGCGGTAGTTGAGCGCCTCGACGCTCATGGTGCTGGCGTAGACGGTGAGCACCGCGTTCAGGAAGGCGGCCAGGCGCGTTTCGCGCGGGCCCTGGTTGGCGCAGAAGACGCTCTCGTACTTGCCCGCGAAGGCGTTGCCGTAGTTGTCCTCGAGCAGCGAGCTGGAGCGCACGATCACCGGATACTGGCCGAAGTAGTCCAGCATCTCTTCAAACTGGCGCAGCACGTAGTCCGGGAAGGTGCCCGCCATGATCCGTGCGCGCGCCTCGTCGGCTCCCTCCAGGAAGGTGTTTTCAGCGTGCTGCTTTTCGCGGTAGGGCCAGAGGCCGTTGCGCACGAGGAAGGTGTAGAACACGTCGGCACCGATGTAGAAAGAGTCGTGCGGCTCCAGCCGCGCGCTGACGCGCGCCGCATCGTGTGCGGCGATCTTGCGCGCCAGCAGCATACCGACGGTCTTGCCGCCGATCAGGCCGGTGCCGACCATCCGGGCGCGGATGTCGAGCAGGTCGGCGAGGGTCAGATAGCGCCGCGCCAGCGGCAGGATGGCGTCGTCGCGGGTGACGAACCGGCGCGCGAGCTGACGCCACACCTCTTCGCGCTCCGCCTCGGTGTAGACCAGTCCGACCGATTCGGGGTGCGCGGCCATGTCTTCGGCCCGGCGCAGCGTCTCTTCGCCGTAGATGTCGTCCGCGACCCAGTCCGGTCCCGCATTCGAAAGCACCGCCGCGATCACCGCGCTGGAGCGCACGACCTCGAACGCGCCGCCGTCCTTCCAGACATGCAGCAGGTGGATGGTCGGCGTGTAGCGGAACTGCGTCTTGACCGGCCGCACGTAGAGCGCGCCGTCCGAACGGAAAACGTCGAGGAAGAGCTGGGTGGTCGACTGGACCGGCTCGGTGGCGTGGCGCGAGTGGCGGCGGCGCAGCAGGCCGAAGTAGGCGATGGTTTCGAGCCGGTAGAGATAGGGGCAGGTCAGCATGAAGAAGTTGCCGAGCATCGCGTCCGAATACCAGTCGGTCGCGAGGTCGGAGAGGCAGTCGAACACGTAGTACGCGCCGAAGCCGGCCTCGCCGATGACCTGGTGAATGCGGTGAATGAAGACCTCAAAACCTTCTTCGGGGTTGAGCGTGTGGCGCTCGCAGGGGAACGTCTCGGGCAGCAGCGGGGCATGCCGGGCGAAGCGGAAATAGATCAGGCGGCGCCGGTCACGCAGCGCGGCCTGGACAAAGGGCAGCACAAACGCGCTGTAGTCTTCAATGCACGCCACATGCCAGACGATGTTGTCGCCCGCCAGGATGCCGCCGACGGCGGCGTCGAACGCCGGGAGGCCCGAGGTGTCCGGCGGGTCGTTGTGGTCGCGGATGCCGCGCGGTGTCATTCGCTCTCCAGCCGCAGTGCGGTACCGTCGTCGGTCAGGCCGAAGAGGCGCAGGCGCTCGAGCGGCCCGGTGTTCGGTTGGTGCAGGGCCAGCCGCAATTGACCTTCAAAAGTCTTGAAGATCATGCCGTGCCCGCCGTTCGTGGTGTAGATCGGCGTGTGGCCGGTCCAAGGGCCGGCGACGCGCCCGGATTCAGAGCGGGCCAGCAGCACGCAATAGTCTTTACCCGGGATGAAGGTTGACCAGATCATGAAGAGCGCACCGCTTTTCGGGCTTTTGTAGAGGAACGGTCCGTCAGTGACCTTGCCCTCTTTCGCGCCGCGTCTCGCCCCCGGCGCGGCCGATGCGCTGAAGAGCCGGACCGGCTCACCCCGCGTGCCGCTCAGGTCGGGCGTGAGCTCGACCCGCGCCATCGCGCCGTCGATGAGCTGCACCCATTCGTGGCAGAAGATCATGTAAGGCGTGCCGTCCTCGACATACAGGGTGCCGTCCAGCGCCATCCAGTCGGCGGGCGTGTGCGGACCGTCCTTCAGCGGCTTAAAGGGGCTGGCCGGCGATTCGGCGCGGTAGATCCAGGTGCCGCGCCGGTGCATGCGCGGCCAGTGCGGGGCGTCCACCGGCTTGGCGACGGGCAGCGTGTCGCGGAAGGTCAGCGTCACGAAGAGGTAGTACGCGCCCTGGTAGGCGTGCATTTCCGGGGCCCAGACCATGGCGACGCCGCTATCGGCCGGCAAGGTGAGCACGGGCCGGGGCGCCTTCCACGTTTTGAGGTCCGTGCTCGTGTAGACCTCGACGCCCTGATACCCGCTGCCGGCGCGGTTCGCCGCCTGCGCGTAGAGGTAGTAGGTTTGGCTGGGGGAATCAGCAAAGATAAAGGGATCGCGCACACGGATCGCGTCGGTCGCGAGCGTCGCGGTCTGGGCGGCGGCGAGCATGCCGTACAGACAGAAAAGGACCGGAAATATCTGTTTCACAGGATGTGTTCCTTGTTTTGTTCCCCGAAGTATAACGAGAGAATGTGGCATTGAACAAGTTTAAACGGGGAGACGTGGGACTCCTAAACTCCTACTTGTGACATCTCTCTGAGTTTACTAGACTTAGGGCATTGAAAAAGGATCCGTTCTGTTGTTAAGCACCTAGAGGTACGCTATGCACACACATTGGATACGCACATTCGCTTTGTACGGCCTTTGCGCCGCGTCGCTCAACGGTGCCGAGACGGTCGGTTACTGGCGGTTCGATGACGGCAGCGCGCCGGCTGCCGCCGGCACGCTGGTCACCGAAGTCAACGCGCCGGATTTCAACGGCACGGCCGGGGTGAACGGCAGCGCCAGCCTGCCGGCCTTCGACAATGATCGGCCGGCCGCGCAGATCTACAGCCGCCTGGGCGGCCCGCCGCTCAACCCGGCCAACAGCGCCTCGCTGCGCTTCGTCAACGCGGGACTGCCGGCCGACACCAATTCTCCTGCCGGCGGCGTCGTGACCGTGCCCGACCACGCGCTGCTGCGCGCCTCGAACATCACGGTCGAAGTCTTTCTCAAAGTCGACCGGCGCGTCAACTACCCCCTTGTGATCGGCAAGGCGCGCAACGGAGGCAACACCAGTTGGAACCTCGATTTCGACAATACCGGCAATCCGCGCGTCCGCATCGACTCCAATCCCGTCGGCACGAGTAACGGCTCGGGCTGGAATCAGTCCTGGACGAGTTCGGTGGGCGTGGAGGACGGCCGCTGGCACCACGTGGCCTTCACGTACGCGCACAGCAACAGGGCCGTCAGGATCTATGTGGACAACGTGCAGCGCGCCAGCGGCACCTCGTTCAGCAATCTGGTTTATGAAGCGAACGAGCTGCGCATCGGGCAGGGGGCGGGCGGACGCGCCTTTGACGGGTGGATCGACGAGATCCGCATCACCGACGATGTTCTGGTGCCGGACCAGTTCATGACCGTGATCCCGACCACCGTCACGCGCGGCTACTGGATGTTTGAGGACGGCCCGGCCGGCACGCCCGCCGCGACGCTCACCAACACCTTCTACGCGCCGAAGCTCTACGGCACGGCCGGCACCGCAGGTGGCGCGACGGTCAAACCGGCCTTCTCCAGCGAGCGGCCGCCCGCCACCACCCCGCGCATCAGCGATGGCCTGGGCGGCCCGATCCTCAACCTGAACGCCGGCTCGCTCTTGTTCGTCAACGCGGGACTGCCCGATAATCCGAACTCCCCGTCCGGCGGCGTGGTCACCGTCTCCGGCAGCGTGCTGCCCCAAAGCATGACCAACTTCACGGCCGAAGCCTTTGTGCGCGTGAACCGCCATGTCAACTTCCCGCAGATCATCGGCAAGTCGCGCTCCGGCGGCACCGCGTGGTCGCTGGCCATCAACTCCTCCGGCAATCTGCGCGCGCGCTTCGACACCCAAATCCCGCCGGACAACACAGGCAACAACCAATCGTTTGAATCCTCGGCAAAAATCGAGGACGGACAGTGGCACCATGTGGCCTTGACCTACCACTATCCGACGAAAACCGTCAGGCTCTTCAAAGACTACGTGAAGGTACTCGAGAGCACCACGGTCAATCCGGTCTGGCTCGACTCCGGCAACATCCAGATCGGTGCCGGCGACAGGGCGTTCGACGGCTGGATCGATGAGGTCCGCCTGACCGACCGCACGCTCGAGCCTGACGAGTTCCTCTACACCGTCGCCAAGGAAGGAACGCTCTTCTGGCTACAGTGACGCCAAAGCCGCCGCGCGTCCGCCTGCCGGCCGAATGGGAGCCGCAAAGCGGCGTGATGCTCACATGGCCGCACGCGGGCACCGACTGGGCGCCGCTGCTCGACGCGGTGACACCCTGCTTCGCCGCGATCGCGCGCGAGATCGTCCGGCGCGAGCGCTGCCTGGTCGTCTGCCGTGATGCGGCGGAGGTGCGCCGTGCGCTGCCCGACCTCTATCCGCAGCTCCTGATCTGCGAGCTGGAGACGGATGACACCTGGGCGCGCGATCACGGGCCGATCAGCGTGTTCGAAGAGGGGTGCCCCTGCCTGCTCGACTTCACCTTCAACGGCTGGGGCATGAAGTTCGCGGCCGGCCGCGACAATCTCATCACGCGCGAGCTGCACCGCCGCGGCCTCTTCCTGCCGCAGGTCGCCTACCGCAACCGGCTCCACCGCGTGCTGGAGGGCGGCGCCATCGAGTCGGACGGACAGGGCACGCTGCTCACCACCGAGGCCTGCCTGCTGTCGGCCAACCGCAACGACCATTATTCGAAGACGGAGCTTGAGGCGTTTTTCAAAGAAGCGCTGGGCCTCGAACGCATCCTCTGGTTGCGCCACGGCTATCTGGCCGGCGACGACACCGACAGCCATGTCGACACGCTGGCGCGCTTCTGCGACGCCCGCACGATCGCCTACGTGCAGAGCGGGGATGCGGCCGACGAACATGCCGATGCGTTACAGTGCATGGAGGAGGAGCTGCGCGCCTTCCGCACCGCCGATGGCCGCCCCTTCACGCTGATCCCCCTGCCGATGGCCGACGCCGCCTACGACCCGGATGACGGCCACCGTCTGCCGGCGACCTACGCGAACTTCCTGATTCTCAACGGCGCCGTTCTCGTGCCGACGTACGCGTCGCCGAAAGACGCGCTGGCCCTCAGCCGGCTGGCCCCGGCGTTCCCCGGACGCGAGATCATCGGCATCGACTGCCGTCCGCTCATCCGGCAGCACGGCTCGTTGCACTGTGTGACGATGCAGTTCCCAATTGGTTTCCTGTAAGGAAAGACACATGAAAATCGGAATTGTTCAAAGAAGTTGCGGTTCGGACAGAAGCGCCAACATTGCGGGGCTCACGGAGATGATCCGCGATTGCGCGAGGCAGGGTGCCGAGCTGGTCGTGCTGCAGGAACTGCACAACGGCCTCTATTTCTGCCAGACCGAAGACCCCGCGCTCTTTGACCAGGCCGAGCCGATCCCCGGGCCGAGCACCGAGACCTTCGGAGCGCTGGCGCGCGAGCTGGGCGTGGTGCTGGTGCTCTCGCTCTTCGAGCGGCGCATGGCGGGCCTTTACCACAACACCGCCGCCGTGCTGGAGCGCGACGGGACGCTGGCGGGCAAATACCGCAAAATGCACATTCCCGACGATCCCGCCTACTACGAGAAATTCTACTTCACGCCCGGCGATCTGGGCTTCACGCCGATCGACACCTCGGTCGGTCGGCTCGGCGTGCTGGTCTGCTGGGACCAGTGGTATCCTGAAGCGGCGCGCCTCATGGCGCTGGCCGGCGCGGATCTGCTCATCTACCCCACCGCCATCGGTTGGGAGAGCAGCGACAGCGCGCCCGAAAAAGCGCGCCAGCGCGACGCTTGGATCACCGCGCAGCGTGCGCATGCCATCGCCAACGGCCTGCCGGTCGTGAGCGTCAACCGCACCGGTTTCGAGCCCGACCCCTCCGGCGCGACGGGCGGCATCCGGTTCTGGGGCGGCAGCTTCGTCGCCGGACCGCAGGGCGAGCTGCTCGCCCAGGCGCCGGCCGACGAGGCGGCCGTGTTGACGGTCGAGGTTGATCTCGCGCGCACCGAGGCGGTGCGCCGCATGTGGCCATTTTTCCGCGACCGCCGCATTGACGCCTTCGGCGACCTCACGAAGCGCGCCGTTGCCCCAACGCGCACGGTTTGCCCCGCCAACCGCAATTTGTCATCATAGACTCCATGACGGCAGCAATTCTAATGAGGTAAGTGCCTTACGAACCAACACCAGCAATAAAAAACAAGTTGTTGCACCACGCACAAAGGGGGAAGGGTGGGGCATCCAAAAAACCTCTGTGCCTCCGTGTCTCTGTGGTTTAACCAATTTCACCACAGAGACACGGAGGCACAGAGAAAATGGTTGGGGGTCGCTGTTGCGATTTCAGATTAACGCTGCAATGCGCTTGCGCACGCGTTCAATTTCAAGCGCGAAATTGACGCGCATGTTCACGATCGCCTGTTCCTGCGGCGTCAGCATAAGGAATTTGGGACGGGAAGAAGGGCTGATCGCGCGGTCAGCGGATGTACCCCAAGGTGTAAAGATGTTCTCACGGTTTTGCGTCTCTGCGTTAAAAAACCAGGAACCTGAAACCAGAAACCTGGAACCCAATCACTTGACGCGCGACGCGGCCTCCAGCAGATCGAGGACCTGAAGACGCACGCGGTCCATCGTTCCGCGCTCTTTGGCGACATGCCAGTAGAGGTGTTCCGGCTTCACTGCCGCCACCGCCTCTGCCACACCGGCAGACAGCACGCGCTCGGCCTCCCGCACCCACGGCGCATCGCGTCCGGCAGCACGCGCCTGGTCCGTGAGATCCCGCAGCATGCAGAGTGCCTCGTAATCCTGAACGCCTTCGCGCACGGCCTCGCTGTGCTTGCCGTCCAGCACGCTGTCCGGCCCCACGAAATAGGGCGAGTATTCGATACCCGACTGCGCATAGGCGCGCCACGAATCCCCGATGCCGCCGCCGCAGCCCAAGGCCCAGTAGAAGGAGCCTTGGGCTCCGAGCTGAAACGCCAGCCAAGCCTGCGCGCGATGATAGGTAACCGGGTCCAGCAACTTGGCGGGGCCGCTGCACGAGTACAGCCAAAGGGTTTTCCCCGCCGCCTGCTGGCGCACGTAAAAGTCGCGGAACGCCGCACCGTGCTGAACCATCATCGGCGTGTTCGGACAGAGGACGTCGTGGAGGGCATACATCTCGGGATCGCCCTTCGCCGGATCGGTGTAGGTCGGATCGACGAACAGCGTCACGCCGAGACGGGCGGCGCGCACGGCCCGCGCCCATGCGATCAAGACCTCGTCCTGACTGCGCTCGTGCGGTTCATCCACCAGCAGGATGACCATCTGACTCGCCTTCAAGCCCTGGCCCTCCATGTGCCGGACCCAAGCGGCGAGCCAAGATCCGACCATGGCCTTGAAGCGCGGCGTGCCCATCTTTTCGCCGTGAAACGCAGCGCCGACCGCAAAGAAAACGCAGTAGTTGCGGGCCCCTTGCCAACGCGCCGTCCACGCGTCCCAGAGCGTATAGTCGAGCGCGTCGGCATTGAGCAGGCGGCCGGTCTCGTCGAAACGCGCACCCTTGGGAAAGACGGCGGGCGTCGCCCAGGGGCTGTCGACATACAGATCGCGCATCAACGCCAGATTGGGCGCGAGATTGCCGGGCGCGCGGTAGTAGTCAGCGTCCCC
>JAGOBZ010000077.1 GCA_017999015.1 Kiritimatiellia bacterium | reverse complement strand
TCGGAGGGGATGCCCTTGTAACGACGCGCAAAATGCGACCAGTGCTGGCAACAGACCCGCAACGCCTCCGGATCGGTGAACAGATCGCGGGGCTCCGGCGGCTTGGCCACGGTGTAGCCCGGCGCGCGGTGGAAACAGAGCTGCACGTGCAGCGCGTATTTCTTGCCGTAGGCCACCGCCTGATCCACCGGCGCCAAGCGGGCGTCGTCAATAACGGTCCAATCCTTGTCCTTAATCCAGAACCGGTAATCCATCGGTATCCGCACAAAGTTGAAGCCCAACCCGCTGATGAGTTTGAAATCCTCCTCTTCGAAGTGCGCGGGCTGTCCATGGTTCTGGAACATCCCGAGCAGATTGAAGCCGCGCCACCGGACAGAGGGCCGTCCGTCCGCGCCACTGCACGCCATCGCCGCCATCATGCACACAACCCCCGCACACCTGATCATACCACGCTCCTTGTTCATGATTTCATCTCAGACCAAACGTTGAGCCTGACCCGTTAAGGTCGCACCAACCACCCCTTCAACCGTGAACGTGCAGAGATCACCCAGCCGTTCGCGCGGCACCCCCGTCACCGCGCAGGACAGATATTCGCCGCTCCAGCCGAAGGCGCACCCTTCGCGGTCAAACCGCTCCACCAGCACCTCGGCGCGCCGACCGAGAAAACGATGCGCAAACGCCTCGCGTTGTGCGCTGCCCTGTGCGATCAGCCGCTTGGCGCGTTGCCGACGTTCCGTGATCGGCACGCGCCCGTCGTATGCGCAAGCCGGCGTGCCGGGTCGCTCGCTGTACGGAAAGACATGCAGGTTACTGAAGTCCAGTTCGGCCGCCACCCGCAGCGTCCGCTCAAAGGCGTCCGCACTCTCGCCCGGGAATCCGCAGATCAGATCCGCGCCGAAGGCGGCATGCGGCATAAGTGCCCGGGCGCGGCTCACCGTGTCGATCACCTGGCCCACCGTATAGCGCCGTCCCATGCGCGCCAGCACGCTGTCGTCACCGCTTTGAATCGGCAGGTGCAAGAACTTGCACAGCTTTTCCGAGCCGGCCATCCATTCGGCGACTGCGCCCTCGATGGTGCCTGGCTCGATCGAGCCCAGCCGCAAGCGGCCCAGGCCCGGCAATGCGGCCAGCGCGGACAAGAGGTCGATCAGCCCGTGCGGGCCGTCGGCATAACAGGCCAAGTTGCAGCCGGTCACCACGATCTCGCGATAACCGGCCGCGATCATTGTCGCTGCCTCGCGGACACAGACCTCAAGCGGCCGGCTGACCGGCGCCCCGCGCGTATGCGGCACGATGCAGTAGGCGCAGAAAAAATCACAGCCGTCCTGCACCTTCAACAGCGCACGCTTCGACCGGCGCGACGGGGAAGGTGTTGCCGGCGTTTGCCGCTCTAAACCTCCCAACTGTGCCGGCCATTGTTCCAGAACCCGCTGCACAAGCTCCTCACGCCGCGAGCGGCCGACCACCAGATCCGCGCCGGCCGCCAGCAGCCGAGCCTGCGGCACCGCTTCGGCCGCACATCCCGAGAGCACCACCCGCGCCGCGGGCAGCCTGCGGCGCAACGCCCGCAACTGGCGCAGGCAGTCATCTTCGGCAGCCTGCGTGACGACACAGGAGTGCACCACCACCACGTCGGCCGGCTCGCCAAAACGCACACGGCGCATCCCGGCCTCGGCAAACGCCCGCTCAAAGGCGACGGTCTCCGCCTGATTCAAGCGGCATCCAAAAGTTTTGAACGCGACGGTCCGCATGCCGATCCCTCCGCCGGTCAGGCAAAGAGCGGAGTGGACAAGTAACGCTCGCCTGAGTCCGGCAGAATCGCAACAATCAGCCGCCCGGAAAAAGCCTCCTCTGCGGCAAGCCGCAACGCTGCGGCCACGGCCGCACCGCAGGAGATTCCCGAAAGGATTCCTTCTTCGCGCGCCAGCCGGCGCGACACTTCGAGCGCCTCTGCCGTGCCGACCGTCTCCACGCGGTCGATCACCGAGAAATCCACCACCTGCGGAATGAAATTCGCACCGATGCCCTGGATGCCGTGCGGTGCCGGCGCCAGCGTGCCACCGGCCTTGCGCTGTGTCAGAAGCGGGCTTTCAGCAGGCTCGACGGCAATCATCTGGACCTTGGCCCCGAGATGTTTGAAGGCCCGGCCGCAGCCGACGACCGTACCGCCCGTCCCAACGCCAGCCACCACGGCCGAGACCTGTCCGTCGGTCTGCGCCCAGATCTCCGGGCCGGTGGTCCTTTCATGGATCAGAGGGTTCGCAGGGTTTGAAAACTGATCCGGCATGAAAAAGCGTCCGGGAGACTCAAGCATCAACTCCTTGGCGCGCTGGACAGCGCCGGCCATGCCTGCAGCGGCCGGCGTCAGCACCAGGTTGGCCCCCAGCGCGGCCAGCACGCGGCGCCGTTCGAGGCTCATGCTCTCCGGCATAGTCAGCGTAACCGTGTAACCGCGCGCGGCCGCGACCATCGCCAGCGCGATCCCCGTGTTGCCGCTGGTCGGCTCGACAATCTCCATGCCGGGCTTGAGCGTGCCGTCACGCTCGGCCTCCCATACCATCGACGCCGCCGTGCGGCATTTGACCGAATAGGCCGGATTGCGCCCCTCAACCTTCACCGCCACCGTCGCGCCCAAACCCTGCGCAAGCCGGTTCAGACGCACCAACGGCGTGTTCCCGATCGTCAATGAATTGTCATCAAACACTGTCATGGCATTCTCCTTGATAAGACACCCGTTCTACCGATACTTGACCAGCAAATCATGAACCTGGATCTTCCGCGAAATCGGGATGATCCACCTCTCATAGATGCAGGCGATCTTCTCAGGCAGCGTACCGCCTGCATGCTGTTCGCGCGACATATCGAGGATGCGCGCGATCACATCGGCCTCCACCGTGTGGTTGGTGATCGCCGCCTCCAACAGCACCGGATCCCGCTCCATCAGGGGCTGACGCAACGCCTCGGGAATCTCCTCCAGCTTCAACGCGGCCACATGGACCGAGAGGTTGAGGCGCTGAACCAGCGCATTCATGCTGCTGGCGTCCGCCGCAATGCACTTGCGCCGGTCCTCGTCATCCCCCGCTTCACATAACCCGGGCAGCAATGTGTTGACATAAAAAGGCCGCAGGATATGGACCCGTCCGGCAATGGTTGACGCCGCGCCGAACAGGTTTGCGGTTTCCGCGACCGAAAGCGGCCGCTTGAGTTCATTGTAGAGCGCAGCGTTAACCTTGAAAGCTGCGCGCCCGCAAAGCGCTTTGACCAGCGTTTCGTCAAGAGATGCGATGATCGTTCGTAGTTGTGAAAGCTTGTTCATGGTCTCCACATTATCGGACCGGATAAGTCCCAAGTTTGCGTCCTGACTCCGACAGGGCCAGCACCAGGCGCCAGGCGGCCTCGGCGGCGGGTGCTTTCCAGTCGGTGGCCGCCTCAACGAAAAAACCATACTCCCAAGGCCGCCCCGGCAGCGGCCGGCTCTGGATGAACGTCAGATTGAGCCCGGCGGCATCGAACGGCGCGAGCGCGTGCAGGAGTGCGCCGGGACGGTTGCCGATCACCAGATAAAGCAAGGAGCGCATTCCGCCGACTCGCGATGCGGTCGGCCGTGAGGCCCGCCGGTTGGCCGTCATCACGAAGAAGCGCGTGACGTTCGCGTCACTGTCCTGCAGATCGCGCGCGAGCACGCCCAGGCGGTGAATGCGTGCAGCCGCCAACGTGGCCACCGCCGCGCTGCCAGACTCTGCCGCCACACGCCGCGCCGCAGCGGCCGTGCTGGATTCGGCGAGCAACTCGGCCTGCGGCACCCGTTTGCGCAACGAGGCTCGGCACTGCCCCAACGCCTGCGGGTGGCTGTAGACACGCTCGATCTCTTCCAATCGCCTCAGTGTGCGGTCCGCCAGCAGATGATGGCGGACCGGCATCGAAAAACTCTCAAGGATCGTGACCTCCGGATGCGCGGAGAGCACATCCAACGTCTGCGTGACCGGGCCCTCGCTCGAATTCTCGACCGGCACAACCGCTAGGGGCCGTGGCCGAGCGGACGGCGCGCAAAGCCGCTCGACCACGTCAAAGTGCGAGAGACACGGCAACAGCCGGCACCGCTTTCCAAAGTGCCGCAACGCGGCCTCGTGCGAATGCGTGCCTTCCGGACCGAGATAAAGGACGGGGGTATCCATAAACGCTCGCCTTTGCTGTTTTAGTGTTCCCGGAAGTTACGCCTGCTTGCGCGTGGCTTTCGCCAACTCGATCCACGGTTCGAGTTCTTTGAGGAATGCCCCGAAGGACGCGGACTCAAGCTGCTGCGAGGCGTCACTGAAGGCGTTCACCGGATCGGGATGCGCCTCAATGATGAGGCCGTCCGCGCCGGCCGCCAGCCCCGCCCGTGCCAGAGCCGGGACCAGGCTGCGAGCGCCGGCGGCATGACTCGGGTCGACGACCACCGGCAGATGCGCGAGTTGGCGGGCCACCGCCACCGCACCGAGATCCAGCAGATTGCGCGTCGCCTTGTCGAACGAGCGGAGACCGCGCTCGCAGAGCACCACTTGCGGACAGCCATTGACCACCAGGTATTCCGCCGCAGTCAACCACTCCTCGACCGTACTGGCCATACCGCGCTTAAGCAGGACGGGCCGGCCGGCATGCGCCAGGTGCTCCAGCAGATCGTAATTCTGCGCGTTACGCGCACCGATCTGGAACATGTCGGTCACGTCGCGCAGCATCTCGATCTGCGCCGGTCCCGGCACTTCGGCCACCATCGCGACATTGAACTCCGCCTTCACATCACGCATGATCTTGACGCCGTCGAGCTTCAGCCCCTGAAAATCATAGGGTGAGGTGCGCGGCTTGAACGGCATGGCACGGATGATCTTCACGCCGCACGCCGTCAAATCCACCACCGCCGCGCGCAACTGGTCGTAACTCTCGATCGCGCAAGGTCCTGCCATGATCTGAATGTTGCCGCCACCGATCAGCACCCCGCTCACGTTGACCACCGAATCTTCAGGGTGGTATTCACGTGACACCAGCTTGAACTTTTTCTGTACCGGGAAGACCGATTCCACCGAGGGCAGATTGCTGAGCGCCTCGAGCGAGCGGTTACTGAGCTCGTCACCGATACAGGCAATCACGGTCTGCTCCACGCCGCGGATAATGCGCGGCTGGTAACGCAGGGAACAGACCAGATCGCTGATGGCCGCGATGTCGGTTTCCGAGGCATGCCGTTTCAAAACGATAATCATGGTTATTTCTTTCGTTGGGAAGTTTGAAAACAAAAAAACCGCGTGTCCCCTGTCGGACACGCGGTTCATTAGAAAGTCTGCTCCCGATTCACCATAGCTCACCGGGCCGACCCGAACCGTGTGTCCGGCGACCTAAAGTAGCTAAAGTAAAAATGGATTCGGCGGTTTTTCATTTGAAAACGTGTTCATTTAACCGAATCTCTGAATGAATGTCAAGTAGGGGCTCATTTCTTTTGTGATCGGGGCGCATGGACTTGAGTTTCTCGGCGCCTTGCTCCTTACACAAACTCGATCTGTGCTTTTTCACGCAGCTCGTTCACAAAGGCGGTTACTCTTTCGCCGCGGCGCGCGTGGCGTAAAAGATCGCGGATTTTATCGCCTACCTGCGCAAAATCGACCTCGCCGGCCGGTTCGTGGTCGGTCTTGTAGATGAGGTGATAACCGAACTGCGTTTCAATGATGTCGCTTACGTCCCCGACCTTCATCGAAAAGGCGGCTGCGTCAAATTCCGGCACCATCATGCCGCGGCTGAACCAACCGAGACTGCCACCCTCTTTGCCGCTGGGGCACATCGAGTGCGCGGCGGCCTCGTCGGCAAAGCTCTTGCCCTCCAGCAGGCGCTCGCGGATCGCGTTGATTTTGGATCTTGCCTCGTCCTTAGAGGTTGGCGTGTCGCCGTCCGGAGAAATCAGAATGTGCTGCGCCAGCACGCGCTCACCCTTCGCGAATTCGTCTTTGTGACCACTGAAATAGGCCTCGATCTCGGCTTCGGTCGGATCCGCGACATCCGCCACCGCTTTTTCGATGAGCTTGTCCACGCGCCGGCCGCGCCGGAGCTGTTCGCGAAACGCATCCTCGGTGGTGTTCTGCTGCTGCAAAGCACGCCTGAAGGCCTCCTCGCCGCCGACCTGATCGACAATCTTCGCAACTTGCTCTTCAAGATCGGCGTCGGACACTTGAAGGTCAAGCTTGGCGGCTTCGTCCATCAACAGCTTAGTCCCGATGGCCTGCTCGGTCGCCTTCTGCACGAGATCAGCTAGCTGCGCCCTGATCTGATCCTGCGACATGCCGTGCTCGGCGTAGAAACGGACCAGCCGCTCCAGCTCAAACTGAATCGCGTCCTGCGGAATCACCTGTCCGTTCACTTTGACTGTTTTCTGCATCCTATCCTTTCAGGGGGCAGCGTTCACGTCGCCCCATTAATTATTTTTTCGCCTCTTTGGACCAAGAATCCTTAAGGGTCGCCGTACGGTTAAAAACCGGCTTGCCTGGTTGGGAGTCCTCGGTGTCCGCACAGAAATACCCGATCCGCTCAAACTGGAAACGCTCGCCCGGCTGCGCCTGGGCCAAGGCCGGCTCACCCCAGGCGGTCACGCTTTTCAGCGATTCGGGATTCAAGAATTCGGTGAAGTCGCGCGCGCCGTCCGCCAGCGGATCGGGCACTGTGAAGAGCCGGTCATACAGCCGCACCTCAACCGGTACCGCATGCGCCGCCGACACCCAGTGAATCGTCCCCTTGATCTTGCGGCCGTCGGCGGCGTTGCCGCCTTTGGACGCCGGATCATAGGTGCCGTGAATCTCGGTCACGGCGCCCGCGGCGTCTTTGACGACGTGCGTGCAGGTGAAGAGGCACGCGGCGCGCAGCCGCACTTCCTGTCCCGGCGCCATGCGGAAAAACTTCTTTGCCGGCACCTCCATGAAATCCTCGCGCTCGATGTAAACCTCGCGGCTGAACGGCACCTGGCGCGTGCCTGCCGAGGGATCTTCGGGATTGTTCATCGCCTCGGCGTACTCGACCTGTCCCTCGGGATAGTTGTCGATCACGACCTTGACCGGATCAAGCACCGCCATACGCCGCAGCGCGCGCTTGTTGAGACCGTCACGCACGCAGTATTCCAGCAGCGCCACATCGGTTTCGCTTTCGTACTTCGACACGCCCACGCGATCGCAAAAATCGCGGATGGCTTCGGGTGTGTACCCGCGTCGCCTCAGACCGCACACAGTCGGCATGCGCGGATCGTCCCAGCCGGACACCCGCTTTTCCTGCACAAGCTGCAGCAGCTTACGCTTGCTCATCACCGTGTACGTAAGGTTCAGGCGCGCGAACTCACGCTGCTGCGGACGGATCTTGACGCCGTTGCGCACGACCAGCATGCCCATCTCGTCCATGCGGTCGATCACCCAATCGTAGAGCGGACGGTGCACCTCGAACTCCAGCGTACACATCGAGTGGGTCACCCCTTCGAGCGCATCTTCGATCGGATGCGCGAAGTCATACATCGGATAGATGCACCAGGTATCGCCCGCATGATAGTGCGGCACGTGCAAAATGCGATAGAGCACCGGATCGCGAAAATGAATGTTGGGCGAGGCCATGTCGATCTTAGCCCGCAGGCAGAGCGAACCGTCCGGAAACTCCCCGGACCGCATGCGGCGGAAAAGCGCGAGGTTCTCCTCGGCGGAGCGGTTGCGCGTCGGGCTTTCCCTGCCCGGAACGGTCGGGATACCGCGATATTCCTTCCACTGCTCCTGGGTTAGCTCGCAGACGTACGCATGCCCGCTGCGAATTAGGTTCTCGGCGATTTCGTACATCGTGTCGAAGCGGTCGGCCGCGCAATAAAACCCGTCACCCCAGTCAAATCCGAGCCAGCGGATATCCTTCTTGATGTTCTCGGCGTATTCATCGGACTCCTTGGACGGATTCGTATCGTCCATACGCAGATGACACCGACCGCCGAACTCTTGCGCCATGCCGAAATCGATGCAGATCGCCTTGGCGTGTCCGATGTGGATATAGCCGTTGGGCTCCGGCGGAAAACGCGTCACCACGTGTCCGCCTGTCCGCCCAGCCGCGACATCCTCGGCAATCCACTGCTTGAGAAAATGCCTGCCGGTATCCGATTCCACCGTCTTCGTCTCGTCACTCATGATTGTTCCGGTCTCTGTTGAATGCATTCAGTCAAAAAAAAACATCTACGGTTTCCACACGCGTACGCGCACGTTTTTCTGACGGCCCCACCGCTGAGCCTCGCCATGCGAGGGGAACCAGAGATCGAGCCGGTTGCCCTTGATCGCGCCGCCGCGGTCCTCCACGCGTCCATAGCCATAGCCGGGCACCTCCACGATGGTCCCGAACGGCAGCACCGAGGTGTCGGCCGCGAGGGTGCCCCGACTTGCGCGCGCGCCGCTGGCCGTGAGACCAACGTCCTTCGGCTTCCCCTTGTTGGGGCCGCTGCTGATCACCGGCGATCCCAAACCGAACCAGCTCCGTTCCCAACTGCAGCAGATGCCGCAGTTGCAGTAACCGGTCACCTCCATGGTCATCACCACCGGCGTCCGTCCGGACGGCGGCCGGATGCGGTCGGTCAAACAGCCGGCCCACCAGACCAGGACCGGCAGGCAAAGACCGGCAATAACGGCCGGCATGCTGCCGAACCAAGCGCGTCGGGCCTGTCTTTGAGGATGTGTGGACATGTGGCTTGTAGAGTAACAGAACCGGCACGGTCCCGCAATGCCGTGGGACGGCAGATCCATAGATCTGGATACGCCATGCCGTTGACGGCGACAACGGTGGTTCGACCGACCTCGATGCCCTCGGGGTTGTAGCGGTACGCCGTGGAGGTGACGGTCACGTCCGCGCCGTCGGTCTCCGTCCGGACGTGCCCGGCCAAACGGTGCCGACTTTTCAGTTCGGCCATGTCTACCAGGCCCCGAACGCAAACAGAATATCAGTTCCGTCACACCGTTTCATTCCCCAGCGATTCGGGCAAGAAGCAGACTGTCCACAAGTGCCTGATCCGCACGCAGGTCGAACCCAATCCCCGGACGCAAGAGCGGCGTGCAGTCGCTCTTGAAGCCGGGGTGCTCCATCTTGGCTGCCAAATTCTCACGGTATTCGCTCCGGGTGATCCGGTGGCCTTCGGCCTCCATGTAGCGCTCGAACACCGGTATGACGAGCGCGGGATCGCAGGCTTGCGTTCGGATGGCGGAGGCGATGTCAAACAGATCGCGGCCCTTGCGCCGCTGATAGAGCGCTCGTAACTTGGTCGCCAACAACTCGTTCAGATCGTATACAGGCAGAACCGTTTTGCCGCTGAACCAGCGGCAGGCAACCGCAAAAGGCTTCATCTGTATCGGCAGCGCCTGAAAATGCTCGCGGGTATTGATCTCGACCTTGACCCTTAACGGTTGGGGCGGCGCGTCTTCCGATTGCAGCCGGAAGGTCATGGTGGCCAGGCCGGGCCCCTGTTTGCGCTGCGGCACACCCATCCAGCTTTCCAGTATTTCCCGAACCCGATTGAACACCGGGCCGATTGGTCCCGCCTCGCGCTGAACCAGATCAATATCCTCGGAATAACGCTTGGGCTCGTCGAAGAATAGTTTGTGCAGAGCCGTCCCGCCCCGGAAAACCAGTTGGCCGCTGATTTCGGCGTCTGAGAACAACTCCGCCAGCACCCGGCTGATAATCAGATCCTGCTCCACCATTGCGTCCGTCTGCCAAGGGTGTCCGGCCGCCCGCCACTCGATAATGTCCGCGCGTGGAATCACAACTCGCTCTCCGGTTTCTCGTTGACGATGATCGCCCATGCGGCATCGCGCGGGCCGCTGCGCCGCTTGACCGACGGATTCAGAGGAACGTACGCGGTCTTCCGTCCCCGCACCTCGACAGCAAGGGAGGCGGCGAGCTTCTGAAAGCCGAGAGAATCGAGCATCCAGCCCAGGCGTTGCAGAACCGCGCTGCAAGGCTCTCGGCGGGCTGCTGCGGCCAGTTTGTCCGCATCCAGCGACTCGGCCAGTTCGGTCAAGACCGTGGCCGCAGCGTCCATGCTGCCGTAGTGTTTCTGAAATCGGATGAGGTCAATCGCGGTCCATTCGGCGGTCGCAACCGGGATGTCCCCGGTCTGCACCCGGTGCGGTTGGGTCAGTGCCGCAGCCATACCGGAGCAACGAAGGAACCGGATGCGCAACACAGGGGTGTCCACCCCGCGAAGATACTCGGGCACCACCACCTGCAGTTCCTGAGGGCGCTGATGCGCCGCGCCATGCAGCATGGCCGCAGACAGGCATCCCACATAGAAGGGCGAGCCGAGATACTTCATGAGGTCGGCCAGGACCCATTCTGCCGGCACGCAGCCAGCGGCGGCGTACGCCAACGGCACCAGCACGTAAAAGCCCCGACGCGCACGGACCAGCCGGCCCTTGCCGCACAACCGCTGCAGCGCTTTTATCAAGGCCGGAGCCGCCTGAGCCAAAGCTTGGCGGGCTTCCTCCAAGGTAAATGAGTAACGGCCGGATCGTTCCAGTCCGTCCACCCATTCGCACAAACTCTGACCGTGCTCGTTCATGACGTGTTGAATATAGCACAACTGGACACAAAACGTCCACTTACGATATTTCAAACATTTCTTGTAAAGTTGTCTGCCCGAAAAAACAACATCTTCCGCGGTTGCCCACAAGGTCGTGAGCATAGGCTACTGTGCCGTTCTCGCCCGCCGGATCGCCGGTCACCTGCTCAACAATGAGGCGGTTCAAGTCATCATAGCTGAAGCGGCGCGTGCGGCCCGTCGCCTCGGCGATGCGCGTGCGGTGCCCGGC
>JAGOBZ010000075.1 GCA_017999015.1 Kiritimatiellia bacterium | reverse complement strand
AGAGTCTTAAGCTTCCTGCTAAACGTTACCAGCAGTCGTGACTAACACTCACAATACCTGCGTCACTATACCGCTGAGTCGTCACGCCGCCACCCTTGGTATTTGTCTTTCATCATCGAGGCGAACGTCACGCCTCAGCAGACCCGGAGGGCGCGTCCGCGCGCCCTTCGGGGTATGCTGGAGGCGATTGTTAGCCCATCATTCCTGAAGTAGTTTCTTCTCCACCTGAGCCAGTGCATCCTTCGCTGCGTCATCTCCGGCTTCGAGGAGCTTCACTTGTTGATCCATCTGCTTGCGAAGTACATCCGATGTCTCGAGCTCGACTATTTGGTCAGAGACATCTTGAATGGCATCGTCGGTAAGTTCCCCTTCTACGATGAGCCCCTGTTCCTCCATCTTTGATTCGGCGCGGTCAGCTTTCCTCTGCCACCAAGTCTTGAAACGGTCATAGGACGCGCCGAGGAAGTTGCGGAGCCGAGCAACGTCAGCCTCAAGACTATTGTCTTCGCCAAATACGGTCTTCTGATGTTCTTCCAGAACATCTGAAGAAATCAGTGTGTAGCAGATGTCGAGGGTTAGCAGCAGAATCAGGATTGTAGGGATGAAGGCGAACGGGCCGAGCAAGTATCCGAGAATCATCTGAATATTGTAGAGGATTCCTCCGAATGCCAGGTGAGCCCCGAGTGCTGCAATCGCAGTCACCAGAACCACCTTTGCCTTGTGCGACACCCGGTTGTCCGTTAGTAGGCAGAAGTACAGCCGGAGGTACTTGGGTAAGCTTGTCACAACACGGATGAGCCATTTTGACGAGGTCTCGAAATCCGGGGACTTATCTACAACGGTTCTTCCCGCCTGCTTTGCCGCCGAACCTGCGGCCTTGGCCGATGCCTTCGCGGCACGCCCGGCTGCTTTGCGAGCGCCATCCGCAATCTTCTTTCCGATTCCACTCATTCTACTTTCCTCCTTTGCATATTGCCGCCTCAAGCTGAGCAGAGGCAGTCGGTTGATTGATTACGAGCTCAGAAAAGGTGCTGTGAAAGCAGTTCTGGACTTCAGCAGGATGTTCAGCCAGAAACGCGAAGAAGTCCTCGACACGCATCTGGGCCGCCTGCTGTGTTTCTTGAACGACCATAGACAACCTTTCTACAAACGCAGCAGTATACTGCGCTACAAATTCAGACATGATGGCATCTCGCGCCTTCTGGACTTGCGCCTTGTTTACATGGAATGACGTGGAGTCTTTTTGGAACAAACGGAAACCCAACAGGAGAAACCGGTCTTCGACTGAATAGGCCATTGCTTCCATATAATCCATTACCTGTGCAAGATAACTTTGTAGCTCTTTGAAAATATGCTTGTGTTGCCTGTACCAGTACGCACCGAGACCACCCAGCGCGATTAGGGCAGCGGCAGGTATGATTGCAAATGGTCCCCACGCCGCGATTAGGGTCTGTGCGAAGAGGGTGAAGCCAAAAATCGAGAGTCCTCCAATGGGTATCGTAAGAACCACAATCAGAAGGACGATTGAGATGAGGAGCGAAACTCCGAAAATGCCACCCGACCGAATGTCTTGCAAATTCTGCCGCTTACGCAGTGCTGGAGCATGGGACACTACCGCGTGCGCGAACTGCCTCTGCAGTTTACCTCTGGATAACGGCCGTCGCGATTTGTCGTATGACCGTGCAAAGGACCTATACTGGGTGCATGAGTGCCGATCGCCAAGAATGCTCTTCGCATCGGAAATCGCTTGTCTCTCGCGGTTGAAGGTGGCCTCTTCACAGAGATGTTCAAGCCATAGTGATGATCGTGAGCTCGATAGGCGATCTACATCTGCGTACGTAGCTCGCGGGCTAATACCAAGCACCGTGAACGGCTCGGTCGCAGGGAAGTGCACCGCATGAGGTGGCGGAATTGACTGTCGGGCGAGGAAAGACACAGCAGATCCAGGTTCCTTCGTGACGAGAAGCGGTCGGCCAAGGATCGAGGAATCCGAGTTCGATCTTGAGTGCTTTGTTTTCTTATTCATGGCTAACAGTGTTATTGAGCCTACCTCGCGAAGGCGGGCAGACCCAATATGATGTCGGTATGTTAGTCGCCCGGACGGATATGGTCAAGCGCACATTTTGTTGACCGGCAACGCTTTAAACTTTGGGCTTGCCCGCTAGGTAGGCTTTATGCAAACTGTTGAAGTAGTCTTTGTGCGGCATTGCGGCTTAAAAGGTGCCTACTAATCCCCGTTTCGATTTCAAGATGGGTTATTACCCTGCCCACACATTCCCCCCTTCTGACAATCGACTGTCAAAAAAGCCGTACAATGCCCAAAACTCGCTACCTCACAAGCGGCTACGTGCCCTCTGCGATGTGTTAACATTATGACACTATAAACCACGTTGTTCAAGTCTCAGCCTGCGCTGAAACGGGATTGCCGAGATTGCCGAGATTGGGCGAGATTTGTTCTTCCGCAGCGGGTTTGGTGACACCGCTCTGCCGTATTGCCGACACCGGCAACACATTAACTTATACAGGTTTAGTCGTTGCTCCATAGGTGGTTAATGTGGAGCAAAGTCGGGGGCGCGGGCACTCGCGCCCGTATGATTTACTTGAGAATCAACGCCTTCTCTGCAATCAGCACCGGCGCGTCGTAGAACGGGACGTCCTTGAAGAGCGTGAACGCGCCCGCCTTCACCATGCGGTCGGCCGGCAACTCATAAACGCGGCCTGTGATCAGGTCCACCCAGACCGGCTCCTGAAAGGCGAGATCCTTGACCGTCACCTGCGCGGGGCGGGTGACGAACGCGTCGTCCGGCGTGCCGGAATTGTCCCACAGCACGACCAGCGGCGCCCCGGTCTTGACATGGCGGTAAGCGAAACAGGCGCTTGAGGCGTCGGCCATGACGCTGACCGCCGGCGCCGTCACGCGCGCCAGCGTGTCGTCAAAGACCGCGACCGTGTTCTGCACCGCATAGTAGGCCAGCTTGATGCCGTCCACCCGCCGGTCGGCGGTGGCATGCAGCAGGCCTTTGCGATTGATCTCGCGCCCCTTGTGATTGAAGTCGCAGATCGTGAAGACGGCCGATTCGACATCGTGCCCGAGATCGCCCAGCATGCGCCGCAGATCCCATTTCGCCTGGCTGTATTCGGTCCAAGGATGGTTGGACAGCGCGAAGCGCGTGGCGGTTTCGGAGGGGCACCCGTTCTCCCCCTGCCGCATCCTCGCCGTTTTCGAATACTGGGCGAGCGTGGCCTTCAGCGCCTCGACCTTCGGATAGGAAACGTCGGGGTTGAACTCGTACCCGTGGTAGATGAACCAATGGAACAGGCCCACCTTGCCTTTTTCGGCCAACGCACCCAGGCACTGGCCCAGCAGTTTGGGATTTGAGCTGGCCAGCGAGAGCCCCGCGATCCTCGCGTCGGGAATGATCCGCTTGATGATCTCCGCCGTACGGATGTTGAACGCCGCGATATCGACGGGCTTGTGCTGCTTGTTGATGTCCGGTTCATTCCACATGGCCCAGTCGCGCACCTTGCCCGCGTAACGCGTGGCCATGGCCTCGACCCACCGGTCCCAGGCCGCGAGCCCCTCTTCCGAAGTCGGGAAGCCGCCCGCCAGATCAAAGCCCCCGCCGCCCGGATAGACGGGATTGCCGTATCCGGTTTCCAGAAGAATGTTCAGCCCCATGCCGCGCGCGTCATCGATGATCGCGTCCAGCCAGGTAAAGTCATACACGCCTTTGGCCTTTTCAGTCTTGGCCCATCCCCCTTGCAGGCGGATGGTCTTGATCCCCAACGGCACGATGTACGCCTTGTACTCATCCCAGATCGCGAAATCGCGGTCCAGCGTCTCGCAACCCAGCGTCCAATTCGAGCCCGCGATCTGATCGGCGCTGCGCGGCCGGATCGTCCCGATCTGCCTGATCCCCGGATCCAGCGGGGTTTTGGCGCGCTCCGCCGAAGTGTCGATGGCGGGACCGCCCGCCGCGAAGCCGGCGATGCCCGCCGCCAGAACCATGATTCCCATCTGCTTCATGTGCGTTCTCCTTTTCGTTCGCCGCCGCCATCCTGTCAACGGCTCCGACTATACACCACCCGCAGCCGAAAAGCCACCGTCCACCGGTACCGTCACGCAGGTGACAAAGGCCGCCTGACCGATTACTTTTCTGGTCACTTTTCTTTTGCCTTCCCTCTTGCCGTACTGTCCGTTTCTGTGTAAAGTAACACGCATTGTTCCTGTCAATAGAAACGATGCGCCGCACACGGCCGCATTGCAAAGAAAGGCAAACTATGATCGCTGGCATTCCTGATCCGTGGGTGGCCGCCGCCTATCTGCTCTCCATCAGCGGCGCTGCCGTCTGCGTGGCATACGGCATCACCAACTGGAACAAAGGTGACGAACCAGTGGGCCCTGAAGACATCAAATGGGCCGAGGAAGAGAAAGAAGAGATCGAGGCCGTACTCTGAACCTTTCGTTGAAAGACAAACCATGGACATCTTTACACTGATTGCTCTGCTCATCTACCTGTTCGCCATCGGATATCTGGGTTATCAAGGGTATCGCCAGACCAAGACAGCCTCCGACTATCTGGTGGCCGGCCGCAACGCCAACCCGGTCATCATGGCCCTCTCGTACGGCGCGACCTTCATCAGCACCTCCGCCATCGTGGGGTTCGGCGGCGCGGCAGCCAACTTCGGCATGGGGGTGCTCTGGCTCACCGTGCTCAACATCTTCATGGGCATCTTCATCGCCTTTGTCGTGTTCGGCAACCCGACGCGGCGCATGGGGCACCATCTGGACGCCCACACCTTCCCGGAACTGATGGGCAAGCGGTACGGCAGCCGCCTGATTCAAGTGCTCTGCGCCCTGATCATCTTCTGCCTCATGCCGCTCTACGCCATGGCGGTCATTATCGGCGGTGCCGAGTTCATCGCGCCGATCTTCCACATCTCGTACGACGCCGCCCTGTACGTGTTCGCTGTCGTAGTCGCCGCCTACGTCATCGCGGGCGGAATCAAAGGGGTCATGCTGACGGATGCGCTGCAGGGCGCAATCATGCTGGTCGGCATGCTCTTCCTGCTGATCTTCACCTACACCCAGCTCGGCGGCTTCTCGGCCGCGCACCAGGCGCTGACCGACCTGGCCCCCAGCGTGCCCCCGTCCCTGGCCGCGATCGGCCACCGGGGCTGGGCCGCCATGCCGGCCTTCGGCTGGGCCGCCCCCGGCAGCACCGGCGGCGAAGCCGTCCGGTATCATCTCTGGTGGATCATGGTCTCGACCATCGTCATGGGCGTAGGTATCGGCGTGCTGGCGCAACCTCAACTCATCGTGCGCTTCATGACCGTGAAATCCAAGCAAGCCCTCAACCGCGGCGTCGCGGCCGGCGGCATCTTCATCCTCTTCATGACCGGCGTCGCGTTTGTGGTCGGAGCCCTCGCGAACGTCTATTTCGCTAAACACGAGACCATCCGCTGCACGATCATAGAAGAACAGGCGCTGCTCGACCCCGGCCCGGACGGCAAAGCGCCGCTGACCCGCGTTCTACCCGACGCCGCGTCTGACGTGCGCACACGCGCCAAACCCTTCATCACCTACCGGCTGCCCGGCACCACGGAAGACCAGCCGCTGCACTATATGCTTAAAACCCCCACCGTCAAGGTCGAGCGCGGTGCGGACGGTGGTGACATCATCCGCCCCGGCCTGATCGCCATCGCGCGCACCGTTACACTGGGCACCACGCTCCAGGGCAACAGCGACACCATCATCCCGCGCTACATCAACAGTGCGCTGCCAAAGTGGTTCGGTGTGCTCTTCCTGCTGACCCTGCTCTCGGCAGCCATGAGCACGCTCTCCAGCCAGTTTCACACCATGGGCACAGCGATCGGACGCGACATCTTCGAAACCTTGGGCGGCTCCCACTCCACCCGCACCGTGCTCATCACGCGCTGCGGCATTGTCGTGGGCATCCTGACCGCCATTGTGCTCGGCAAACTGGTGCGCGGCAACATCATCGCCCTCGCGACCGCGCTCTTTTTCGGGATCTGCGCCGCGTCCTTCCTGCCCTCGTTCCTGGCCGGACTGTTCTGGCGGCGCATGACCCGACCGGCCGCGCTCGCGTCCATCCTCGTCGGCTTCGCAACCAGTGCGCTCTGGTCGGTGTTCATCAACGCCAAGACCGCAGCCGGGTTGGGCATCTGCAAGGCGCTCTTCGGCACCCCCACGCTGCTCACCGAGGCCTTCAGCCCGACGTGGGCCGTGGTGGACCCCCTGTTGGTGGCCCTGCCGATCTCGGCGCTCACCGCATTTGTCGTGGCACTTATGACGCGGCCGATGCCGGCCGATTACGTGACCTATTGCTTCGGCGGCCCTAAACCCGTCCGATAACCCTATTTCAGATCACTGAACATCTGAAACGCTTCGGCCGGCTTAAGCCCCTGGTGCACAACCGCACCCACCGCCTGAATCATCGCAGCCGGCTTCTCCGACTGGAAGACGTTGCGCCCCATGTCCACGCCGGAGGCGCCGCTCTGGATCGCCCGGTAGGCTAAGTCCAGCGCCTCCAGTTCGGGCAGTTTCTTGCCGCCCGCGATCACGATCGGCACCGGACAGCAGGCCACGACCTTCTCGAAGCCCTCGGTGTAGTAGGTCTTCACGATGTTCGCGCCGTTCTCCGCACACAGCCGCGAGGCCAGCCCGAAGTAGCGCGCGTCGCGCGCCATGTCCTTGCCCACCGCCGTCACCCCCATCACCGGGATGCCGGAAGCTTGCCCGGCATCGACCGCCTGGTAAAGGTTCGCCACGGTCTCGGCCTCGGTGGCGGCGTCGCCGACCGACACCATCACCGCGATGGCCGAGGCGTTGAGTTTCACCGCGTCCTGAATGTCGATCACCACGTTGTGGTTGAGTTCGGTCAGGATCGAGGTGCCGGCGTCCGAGCGCAGGCAAACCGGCTTGCGGCAGGTCGGCGGCACCAGCGCGCGCAGCACGCCGCGCGCGCACATCAGACAGTCCGCGTGCTCGATCAGCGGCACGATGCTGAGATCGATGCGCTCGACGCCCGAGGTCGGCCCCATGATGAAGCCGTGGTCGAACGCGAGCATCACGGTGCGCCCGGTGGCCGGGTTGAAGATCCGGCTCAAGCGGTCCTTCATGCCCCAGTCGAGATTGTTCGATCCCTTGAGAAAAAAACCGTCCGTCCGCTGCGCCACGCCGACCCCGTACTCCCTGCCGTCGCGGATATCATCTAAATCTGCCATGGTTCCCTCCTTTTCAACATGATGCCTTCACCGTCGCTGCGAAGGCCGCAAAAATGCAGGCCATCGACGCCGCGCCGGCGTCGCGCGGACCGATCGAACGGTCGCCGAGATTTTTCGCGCGCCCGAATCTGGCACGCATCGCGCAGGTGGCTTCCGCCCCCTGCTCCGCCGCCGCAGCCGCCCGCTCAAACATCGCCGCGACGCCTTGGTTCTGGGCGGCCAGCAGCGCCTCGGTCGCAGGCATCAGCGCGTCCATCAGCGTCTTGTCGCCGGCTCGGGCGCGCGTGACAAAGCCCAGCTCTTCGAGCCCGCCGTTGAAGACTTTGGCCAGCGCCTCAGCATCAAGTTCAGCCACACCCTCAGGCGCGGTGTCGCTCATGCCTTGCAGCCAAGAGCCGTATAGCGTGCTCGTCGAGCCGCAGGCCTCGTTCTGCAAGGCCTCGCTCAACGCCTTGAGGTATCCTTTGAAATCGGTGCCGTCGGCTTTGGCCATCGCGTGGAACGCCGTCACGATGGCCGTCCCGTGGTCACCGTCGCCGCCCGCGGCCGCATCCAGCTCGGAGAAGTGTTTCTCCCCCGCGCGGATCACCTCGCCCGCCGCCGCGATCATCTCCTTGAAGCGCTGAAGCGTCAACATCATGCGTGTTCCTGGTTTCTGGTTCCGGGTTTCTGGGTCAGGCCGTCCAGTACGGCGTGCGGGCGCGCGCCTTGAGATATTCCTGATGGTCCGCGTCGAGCTTGCACAGGATCATCTGGAAACCGGCCATCTCCTGCACGGTCAGATACTCCCCGCAGGCGCCGGGCGTGACGTTGACACCCTTTTCGGCAAGAAGCTGCGCGGCTTTGCGGTAAACGACCAGCATCTCCATCAGCGTGGTCGCGCCGACGCCGTTGATGATCAGCAGGGCCGTATCGCCGGCCTTGACGCCGGTCGCCTGCATCAGCGGCGCGATCATGCGGGACGCGGTCTCGTCGGCCGTGAGGATTTTGCTGCGGCCGCCGCCGGCCTCGCCGTGCTGGCCCATGCCGATCTCCATCTCGTCATCCGGCAGCACCGCGATCGTCCCGCCGTTCTGCGGATGCGTGCAGCCTGTCATGGCCACCGCCAGCGTCGCCATCTGGCGGTTGAAACGCTCGCCGATCTCCACGATCTCTTCGAGGCTCTTGCCGGCTTCAGCCGCCGCGCCGATCACCTTGTAGAGCGGGATGCAGCCGGCCAGACCGCGCTTCTCTTCCGGGTCGGTATCAATGCCGGCGCTGATGTCCTCGTGCGTGACGATCTCGCAGACCTTGATGCCCTCTTTCTGCGCGTCGCGCAACGCCTTGGTGGCACTCATGCGGTCGCCGGCGTGGTTGAGCGTGACCAGCACGATGCCGGCCTCGCGCTTGAACATGCGCAGCGCTTCCAGCAGCTTCGGCGCGCCCGGCGCGGCGAAAATGTCGCCCACCACGCTCGCGTCCAACATACCTTCGCCCACAAACCCGCTGAGCGCGGGCTCATGGCCGGCGCCGCCCAGCGTGACAATCGCGACCTTGCCTTCGTCTTTCGGCGTGGCGCGCACCACGATCTTCTCGTTCACGAGTTTGACCTTGCCCTTGTAGCACAAAGCCAAGCCTTCCAGCAGTTCCTTGGTCAGGTTCGCCGGATCATTGATAAATTTTTTCATCGCCATAACAAAACTCCCTTACACCATTTGCACATACTCGACCGGAATGCCGCCGTCATACACGAACGCGATCTTCATCGTCGGAAACGTGGTGACCGGCCACAGCACGCTCTTGCCCTGCAGCGCCTTTTCGATGTCCTCGACAATATAGGCCACATGCGTCTCGTCCTGAATCGCGGCCGCCATCGGGCTGTCCGGCTCGAAGTAGAGGAATTCGACCTTGTACGGATGCTTGTCGGCTTCGGTGATCCACACCTTCAGCGGCTCGATGAAAATCATGTCTTCCAGCTTTTCAAACACCGGAATGCCTGTGTGATGGTACGTCATTTTGTTGCTCCCTTGTTATACGTGATTCGTCTTGTTCCAAACGTTACAGCGCGGTGCCCGGCACCGTGAAGCGCAGTCCCGGATTATCATGGAAGGTGGCGTACTCAGTGACGATGGCGCCCTCTTTGCCGGCCTGCATGAAATGCCAGGTCTCGGGGCCCGCCAGCTTGTACACCTTGCCGTCGGCCTCCCACTTCTCGACATGCACGCACTTGAGATGCGGAATCTGAAGTTTGGACAGCATGGCCTTGGCCTCCGGGAACCGGTCGAGGTTCGGCTCGCCAACCTCGCTGAAACCGTACACATAGCCGTGGCGCACCTGCCAGCTCTCGATTTTGCAGCGAATCGGCTTGCCGTCCGCATCCTTCGTCGGCAAATGCCGATGCTCAGGGATGTTCTGGCCGGGCAGCAGATAGATCTCGTGGCCGAAGTATCCCTCGGCCTTCTCGTTGCACCAAAACACGCCGCCCATGCCGAACGCCGTGAAATCCCCCTTGCCGAAATCCACCGCCCAGAACGGTCCGTCCGGACGCTTCAGCTCGGCATAGACCGGCACATTGAATTTCTCCATCAAATCATAGTACGCCTGTTTGGCTTTCGCCGCATCGAACTGACCGTCCTTGTAGAAACCCTCGTTCCTCATGTGTGTAGCCTCCTTATTCCCCTTACATCCACAGCACGGGCTCGTGCAGCCCGCCGTCAACCCCATCAGCCCCGCGCCCAACCCGGCGGTCATCAGGCCGACCCACATCGAACGCTTCAAAATCATCTGCTTCATGTTCGTTCCCTTTCCACCTGGCCACACCGTTCACGGTGCCACCTGTTAGACATACTGAATCGTATGGGTTCTTACTTTAACCCAATCCGCTGGCCGTGTAAATCCGGAACTCATTGGACCGCTGATCACCCAGAACGGAGAGGTCTGTCATGATGCGTCAGCGGGTGCTGGTTTTAAGTTGGCCGACAGGGCCATTTTCAGGATCTCAAGAATCAGCGGTTCGGGATACGCATCGGCCATGCCCCACACCTGCGCGAGCTGCGACGCACTGCGGGCCACGGCGGCAAGATCGGCTTCTGCGACCCCGCAGCCGGACCAATCACGCGGCCCGCCGAACCGCGCCAGAAAATCCAGATAGCGCCGCGCGCCTTCCACGCCAGCCAAGGTGTCGCAGGCGACGTCCACGCCGAACACGGCCCGCGCGAAGTGCGCTGGACGGGCGGGCGAGCGCATCGCGAACCAGCGCAGCCAGGTCGGCTGGATCAGGGCAAGCCCCTCGCCGTGCGCGATGCGCGGAAAGACCGCGCTGAGACCGTGCTCGATCAGGTGCGCCGGAGTCGACCCGCCCAGCCCGCAGGGCGGCAGCCCGTTCCACGCCAGCGTCGCGTTCCACATGAACGCCTCGCGCGGCGACAGCGCGTCGGGATCGGCATGGATCGCCGCCAGACACTCCATCGCGGCGAGCACCAGCCCTTCAATCAGGCGGTCCTGCACCGGGGTCCACGTCGACGACGCCGTGAAATATTTTTCCAGCAGATGTGACATGACATCGGCACAGGCGTAGGTCATGTATCCTGGCGGCACGCTCAGCGTG
>JAGOBZ010000074.1 GCA_017999015.1 Kiritimatiellia bacterium | reverse complement strand
ATCGCGCGGCGTATCGCCGCTATGGAAGAGGCGAAAGGCCCCGTCGCCGGTTAAGAGCTTAAGGAGTTTGGCATGGACAGCATCGACACCTTGACCGCCCTTTCGCCGCTGGACGGCCGCTACGCCCAGAAGCTGGAGACGCTGCGCCCGATCTTTTCGGAGTTCGGACTGATCCGGCGCCGCGTCGCCGTCGAGGTCGCCTGGCTGCAGGCCTTATGCGATGCCCCGGGCATCCCGGAAGCGCGCGCCCTGACTCCGGATGAACGCGCCTGGCTTGATGCGCTGGCCGAAGACTTCTCGGTGGAGGACGCGCGCCGCGTCAAGGCCATTGAAGCGGTCACCAACCATGATGTCAAGGCGGTTGAGTATTTCATCAAAGAGCGGCTGGCCGGCACGTCGCTCGTGCCGCTCGGCGAGTTCGTTCATTTCGCCTGCACCTCGGAGGACATCAACAATCTGGCGCATGCCCTGATGCTGCGCGACGGGCTGCGCGTGCTGCGGACTGCTCAGGAGACGCTGACCGACACGCTTGCGCATCTGGCCGACGACATGCGCGGCGCCGCCATGTTGGCGCGCACGCACGGCCAGCCCGCCTCGCCCACCACACTCGGCAAAGAGCTGGCGGTCTTTGTTCATCGCCTGCGCCGCCAGTCCGCGCAGCTTGACGCGGTCGCTCTGCCTGCCAAGCTGAACGGCGCGGTCGGCAACTTCAACGCCCATCTCGCCGCCTATCCCGACGTGGACTGGGAGGCACTCGCCCGCTCGGTCATCGAGGGCCGCTTCGGCCTCAGCCAGAATGTGCTCACCACGCAGATCGAATCCCACGACGGCATCGCTGAATTGTTTGACGCCCTGGCGCGCTGGAATACGGTGCTGCTCGACCTCGACCGCGACATCTGGGCCTATATCTCGCTCGGCTACCTTGGGCAGAAAACGATCAAGGGCGAGGTCGGCTCCTCAACCATGCCGCACAAGGTCAACCCGATCGATTTTGAGAACAGCGAGGGAAACGTGGGGCTGGCCAATGCCGTGCTTGAACACATGGCGCGCAAACTGCCGGTCTCGCGCATGCAGCGCGATCTGACGGATTCCACCGTACTCCGTAACATGGGCGTGGGCTTCGGCTATACGCTTGCCGCATACCAAGCCACGCTCAAAGGACTCGGCAAGCTCACGCTGAACGGCGCACGCCTCGCCGAGGATCTTGACGACGCATGGGAAGTGCTCGCCGAGCCGGTCCAAACCGTCATGCGTAAACTGGGCAAGCCCAATCCTTACGAGCAGCTCAAAGAGCTCACGCGCGGCAAGCGCATGACGGCTGACCTCATGCGCCGGTTCATCGAGAGCCTGGACATCCCGGCCGCTGACAAGCAACGCCTGCTGGAGCTGACGCCGTCCGCTTACACCGGTATCGCCGCGCGATTGGTCGATGCCGTCCTCTGAAGAAGAAGGAATACGTAAGAGGGAAGAAGTGGGCAGAGCGCTCAACCGGGAACCAGAAACCAGAACCCATTCTCAAAGCGTCAGCGTCGCTGACTTCCTGCCGCTGTTTTGCTAAGCTGAGAGGCATGAAGCTGCTTTTCATGGTGGCGCCGACAGTGGGCGATGAGGTGCGTGCCGCATTACGGGCGGCCCTGCAGGACCTATCGTCGAGCGGCCGGGCCGACTGCGAGGTTTGCGCGATCACGCCAGAGGCTTCAATCCCTGAGAAGGTCAGGGAGCGCATGCGTGAAGGGGTTGACGGCGTGGTGGCGGTCGGCGGAGACGGCACAGTCTCGGCCGTGGCGCACGCCTTGATAGACACGCAGGTGCCGCTCGGCATCGTGCCGGCGGGAACCGGCAATCTGGTCGCGCGCGAACTCGGCATCCCGCTGGACATCCGTGCCGCCGTGACGCTCGCGGCGGGGCCTCACGCGCTACGCGCCATAGACGCCATGCTGATCAACGACCGCACCTATCTGCTGAATGCCGGCGTGGGGGTCAATGCTGCGGTCATCGACCGAACGTCGCGTCTGGGCAAGAGCCTGTTCGGCCGTACCGCGTATGTGGGGACGGCGGTGTGGAAGGTACTGCAGGCGAAACCGCAGCGGCTGACGGTGATCATCGACGGCGATGCGCGGTCCTACGATGCGACCGATGTGCTGATTTCAAACTGCGGCACGCTGGCGCGCGTGCTGCATCCCAACTGCCCGGAGATCCGGGCCGACGACGGGCAGGTGGACGTCTGCATCATCTGTATGAAGGTGGCGATCGAGTACCCGTGGTACTATTTCCTGCGCAGCCTCTTTCCGCGCCATGTCAACCGCATCATCCATGAGCTGCCGGCCGGGCGCAGCGTTTCTATCTGCAGCGAAAAGCCGATGGCCGTGCAGGCGGACGGCGACATCATCGGAGCCACGCCGGTGACGGTCACGGTGCGCCCCAAGGCTCTTCCGGTGATCGTTCCGGCGCCGGAAAGCGCACGGTCTACTTGATGCGGACAAAATCAAAGGCCGGCGCTTCATAGGGGTGCGCGGCCCGCAACGCATCGGCCACAGCCGCGACCGCGTCATCGGCACAGATCATCTCTACACGATATTCGGGCAGGCGCTCCTCTTGGCCCTTCGTGCCGATGAACGGGGCACTGCCGGCCAGCGGGCGGAACTGCCCCTGGCCCAGCACTTGCCAGCAGCATCGGTCGTAGGCGTTGTAACAGCCGGCGCCCGCAGCGAAAAGGGCGTCTTTGACGGCCTCGAGGTGGGATTCCGGAATGTAGACGGTCAGCTTGTACATTATTTCTCGACCATGTCTTTGACGGCCTGCAAGAACTGGTTGACGTCGGCGAAACGGCGGTAGACCGAGGCGAAACGGATATAGGCGACGTCGTCGATCCGGTGCAGCCGCGTCATCACCGCCTGTCCGATTTGTTCCGTCGTCACCTCGCTTTCCCCCTCAAAACTTTCGATCACCTGATCGACCAAATCATGAATCTGGTCCGCGCTCACCGGACGTTTTTCGCAAGCGCGCATCAGGCCGCGCTCGAGTTTCAGCCGACTGAACTCCTCACGGCGGCCGTCGCGTTTGACCACGCGCAATTCATCTTTCACGATCTCTTCATAGGTCGTGAAACGATGTTCGCAAGCGAGGCACTGCCGCCGCCGCCGGATGGAAGCGCCTTCGCGCGCCGCACGGCTGTCCAGCACCTTGTCATCCAGATGACCGCATTTGGGACAACGCATAAGAAGTTAGGAGTTAGGATTTTGGAGTTGAGGGGAAGGAAAGAAGGAAGGAGCGGGTCAGGCGCCGGTTACGGCCATGGTGCGGTCGATGATGGTGTTGACCGTCAGATCCTTCAACATGCAATTCTGCGGAATATCGAGATTGGCCACATGTTCAAGCTGTGCTTCCGGCAGATCCATGCCATAGACGACAGCCTGCGTCTCGCGTGTAGTCGGAAGGCGCCGCAGCATGGCGACGACTTCATCCGCGCTCATATCCGCGAGTTCCAAGCGCATCACGAGAGCGTGCGGCCGCAAGGTGACGCATGCCTCAAGCGCTTCCGGCCCGGTTCCGACCGCCTTCACTTCAAAGCCTGCCTGAGTGAATTCAACTTCTAACCTCTGCCGCAGAGCAGAGTCGCTCTCCGCCACCACCAGGCGACGGAGCGACGGAATGATCGCCGCAACGTGTCCGGCGTTGGCGGTCTCGAACAGGATGCGGCTGACCTCCAGCAGCAGGTCCGGAGGGTCGCAGGGCTTGGCCAGAAAACCGGCAATCTGTTTGTCAGCAAAGTACTCGGCCATCGAGGCGCGCGCCGTCAGCACCAGCACCGGATAGAGCGTGAGCCCGTCCGGATTGGTGATGCGGTCGAGAAATCCGGTTCCGCCCATTCCGGGCATGCCCATGTCGAGAATGATGAGGTCGGGCTGGAAGGGGCGCATTTTTATCAGTGCGTCCTCGCCGCTTACGGCACACAGCACGTCGTAGCCTTCGAAAGACAGGAAATCGCCCAGTGTCTCAAGCAGGCTTGGGTCGTCGTCGACCAACATAAGCTTACGTTTGTTCATTTCCATAAGGCACCTAGTTTATAGGTTGATTCAGAAGGTTTCAAGCGCGACCTCTCGCGTTGGAGGAGTATCGTTCTCCCGATGGTTTCCGTCAAGCCGCGTGAAGGCACAAAATAAGGCGTCAAGTTTTTTTTCATTTTATTAAAACTGTTCTTGCATTTTTTCCGGCACGCGTTACAGTACAGTCAAAACAACATATCGATGCATTGTTTCGTGATGCAACGATCTGTTGTGGTTAACGGGTTCAACCTAACGAAAGGATAGCGCAATGGCCACAGCAAAGAAAGCAGCTCCTGCTAAGAAAGCTCCCGCGAAAAAAGCGGCAGTGAAGAAGGCAGCTCCTGCTAAGAAGGCGGCTCCTGCGAAGAAAGCGGTCGCGAAGGCTCCCGCGAAGAAAGCGCCTGCGAAGAAAGCCCCCGTGAAGAAAGCCCCCGTGAAGAAAGCGGCTCCGGCTAAAAAGGCGGCTGCGAAGAAGTAGCGGCGACCGTTGAAAAGAAGTCACGCCTGCGGCGTCATGCCGCAGGCGTGTTTTTTTTGCCGTGTTGCCTTGGCAAACATTCAGCGGTCGCGGTAGATCACCTTCCGCGGCCCCTTCTCAACCGTCCCGATCAGGACCGGCGCCTGGCGCATTTTGGTGAGCAGCGACATCGCGGCGGCGGCGTCCTTCTGGCGCACGATGATGACGTAACCGATACCCATGTTGAAGACACGGTACATCTCGTCGCGGTCGACTTTGCCTTGGCGCTCGATAAAGGTGAAGAGCGTGGGAACGCGCCAACTGGAGCGGTCAATCACCGCCGTGCAGGTTTCGGGCAGTACGCGCGGGATGTTGTCAACGAACCCGCCGCCGGTGATGTGTGCCATGCCGCGCACCGGCACTTTCGCCATCAGCGCGGTCACGGGTTTCAGAAAGCTGCGGTGGACTGCCAGCAGAGCCTCTGTCACCGTGTAACGGGTGCCGGGAACCAGATCCTGCGGCGTGAGCCCGCACTGGTCGAGGATCACCTTGCGCGCCAGCGAGAAGCCGTTGGTCTGCAGGCCGCCGGAGGGCAGGCCGATGATGACGTCGCCGGGCTTGATCTCTTTGCCGGTGATGACTTGTTTACGGGGAACTGTCCCTACGATCGTGCCGACCAGATCATACTCGTTTTGCGGATAGAGACCGGGCATCTCAGCGGTCTCGCCGCCCAGCAGCGCACAGCCATTCTCCTTGCAGGCTTTGCACAGCCCGGCGATCACCTCTTTGAAAATGACGGCGTCAAAGCGCGAGGCCCCGATGTAATCCATGAAGAACAGCGGCGTGGCGCCTTGGACAAGGATGTCGTTGACGCAGTGATTGACGATATCCTGGCCGACCGTGTCGTGCCGCTTGGCGAGAACGGCGACCTTGAGCTTGGTTCCGACCCCGTCGGTGCTGGCGACCAGCAGGTTCTCCTTGCCCGGCGACTGGAAGAGGCCGCCGAAGCTGCCGATCCCTCCCACGACCCCCTTGGTGGTGGTGGCCCCCACCATCTTCTTGATGACCTCGATGCCAGACATTTTGGAATCAATATCCACTCCGGCCTGCGCATACGCAGAAACTTTTTGAGTGTGATCTGTCTGTTTCATCATCCGTAGCCTCGTACTTCGGTCATTTTTTAAGAAAGCGCCACAAATTAGCACAATAAACCCCGAGATTCCAGTGCAAAAAACAAGAATGCGCAAATTTTACCCCCTGAAATGTTTTGACTCCGCTTCGGCATCTGTATGATACTGGAGCTTACGGATCACTTCATGTCTGCGACGGTCGGCGTACGGGGGACGCTCGGATGAAACGGGGATTGTTGCCAGTGCTGCTGGGGTGCATGGTTGTCGGGGGGGCTGCGGCGCAGGCTCCTCGTGCGCCGCTTTATGAAGAGGCCAAATGCGCCTCGCCGGAAACCGCGCTCGACGGGATCGTTTTCAAAGCGTTCGCCAAAGCCGGCGTCCGTCCGATGTACTGTACCGATGCGGTCTTTCTGCGGCGCGCGTACCTGGATGTCATCGGCACGCTGCCGACCGCCGACGAGGCGCGCGCTTTTCTTTCCGACACCTCGCTCAACAAGCGGCGCGCTTTGGTGGAGCGGCTTCTGGAGCGCGACGAGTTCGCTGACTACTGGGCCATGAAATGGAGCGACCTGCTGCGCGTCAAGGCCGAGTTCCCGGTGAACCTCTGGCCCAATGCGGCGCAGGCCTACCACCGCTGGTTGCGCGCCTCGATCCGTGACAACAAGCCTTATGACCGCTTTGCCCGCGAGCTGCTCACCTCGAACGGCAGCAATTTCCGCGTCGGCCCCGTCAATTTCTACCGCGCCATCCAGGACCGCTCGCCCGAAGGCATCGCCACCGCCGTGGCGCTCACCTTCATGGGCTGCCGCGCCGAAAACTGGCCCTCCAACACACTGGCCGGGATGTCGGTCTTCTTCTCGCAGGTCAATTATAAGCCGACCCGCGAGTGGAAGGAAGAGATCGTCTTCTGGGATCCTGACAAGGCTGCCGCCGGCGCACCGCAGGTCGGGGTGCTGCCAGACCGCACGCGCATCACGCTGACGCCGGGGCGCGACCCGCGCGAGGTTTTCGCCGACTGGCTGATCACGCCCAAGAATGACTGGTTCACCGCGAACATCGTCAACCGCATCTGGTCCTGGCTGCTCGGCCGCGGCATCATCCATGAGCCGGACGACATGCGCGCCGACAACCCGGCCAGCAACCCCGCGCTGCTGCTTTTCTTGAGGCGCGAGTTCGCCCGCTCCGGCTGTGACACCAAACACCTCTTCCGTCTGATCCTGACGTCGCGCACCTACCAGCTTTCCTCAATCATTGCCCCTGAAAAGATCGAGAAGGCCGCCCCGCTCTTCGCCTTCTACCCGTTGCGGCAGCTCGACGCCGAGGTGCTGATCGACGCCATCAACGCGATCACCGGCACCTCCGACCTCTACACCAGCGCCATCCCCGAACCCTTTACGTTCATCCCGGCCAACAAGCCCGCGATCGCCCTGCCGGACGGCTCCATCACCAGCCCCTTCCTCGAGCTGTTCGGCCGGCCGGCACGCGCCACCGGTCTTGAGAACGAGCGGGTCAACAAGCCCAGCGCCTCGCAGCGCATGCACCTGCTGAATTCGAGCCATATCCAGCGCAAATTCGAGACCGGCCCCAACATGAAGCGCCTGCTCGACCCTGCGCGCAAGCCGAAAGAAACTATCGAGGAGCTGTACCTCTCCATCCTTTCGCGGTTCCCGACCCCCGACGAGATCGCGGCTGTCGAATCCTACATGAAGTCGGGCGTCGCGAAAAGAAACGAGGTCGGTATCGACCTGGCCTGGGCCTTGATCAACAGCGATGAGTTCCTGTTCCGGCATTGAGCGGCCCCGCGCCGCCCCCCCTTTTTTTCGCTGAAGCATGATGTCACAGACAGAGAGCGAGAGGAGCCAACCATGAATACGCACACACCCGACTCCCGTCACGACCGCGCGCCCTGCGCGCGCCTCACACGGCGCCAGGCCCTGCGCCGCGGCTTCCTGGGCGCAACCGGCCTGCTGCTCAGCGACCGCCTCGCCCACGCCGCGCCACCCGTGCCGCTCAAGGCCAAAGCCAAATCCGTGATCCAGGTCTTCCTCTGGGGCGGCATGTCGCACACCGACACTTGGGATCCCAAGATGGACGCCGGCTATGACTACACCGGCCAGTTCAAAGACGAGATCGCCACTTCGGTCAGCGGCATCAAGATGGGGTCGCTCTTTCCGCAGCTCGCCAAGCAGGCGGACAAGTACTCCATCATCCGCAGCATGACCCACCGCAACAACGGGCACGAGACGGCCGCCTACCTGATGCAGACCGGACACCTGCCGGGCGAGCGGCTCGCCTACCCCTGCATCGGCGCGATCTTCGCCCTGCTGAAAGGATACAACGCCGGCTACAAAGGCCTGATCCCGCCCTACGTGGTGCTGACCCAGCCGCAAGGACGCTTCTCTGAGGCCGGCTTTCTGGGATCGCGCTGCAAGCCTTTCGCCACCGGCGGCGACCCCAACGCCGGCCGTTTCGAGGTCGAAGGCGTCATCGCCCGCGGCATCACCGACCAGCGGCAGCAGGCGCGCCGCAGCCTGCTCTCCTCGCTGAACACCTTCGGGCACTCCCTGCCCGCCCATCCCGAGCTGCGCACCGCGCGCGAGGCCGAGGAGAAGGCCTATAATCTGATTCTCGGCGAGGGCAAGGCGGTTTTCGATCTCGCCAAGGAGGACACCAAGCTGCGTGACCGCTACGGACGCCACACCTTCGGCCAGGATTGTCTCGCCGCGCGCCGCTTGGTCGAGGCCGGCGTGCCCTACGTCACCATCAACTACCCCGGCGGCTGGGACACCCACTCCAACCACTTCGCCACCATGAACCGCCAATGCCCGCAGCTTGACCAAGGCCTCGCGACCCTGCTCCAGGATCTGTCGGAGCGCGGCCTGCTGGACAGCACCATCGTCTGGTGCTGCGGCGAGTTCGGCCGTACTCCCAAGGTCGACTGGCAGCCGCCCTGGAATGGCGGCCGCAACCACTTCGGCAATGTCTTCTCGGTGCTGGTCGCCGGCGGCGGTTTCAAAGGCGGGCAGATCGTCGGGGCCTCGGACACCAAAGGCGAGGAGGTCAAGGAGCGCCCGGTCTATCCGATCGACCTGCTGGGCTCGATCTACCATCTCGCCGGCATCGACGCCCGGACACGCCTGCCGCACCCCGAAGGCGCCGAGGCGTATGTCCTGCCCGCCCCCACCGAAAAGGGATACAAAGCCGAGGGTCTGTTGAATGAGATCATGTAAGCCTTGCGCGCCGGCGATGCTGCTCGCCGCGCTTCTGGGTGCGGCGGGACTCTCGTCCGCGCGTGCCCAAAGCTATATCGGTTTTGTTTACCCGGCCGGCGGCCGCCAGGGCACCACCTTTGTCTGCACGCTCGGCGGCCAGGCGCTGGATGGCGTCGAGGGCGTCGTGGTGGCGGGGCCCGGCGTGACCGGACGTATCGTCGAGTACAATAAAAAAATGAACCCGCAGGAGATGCAGGTGCTCCGCGAACAGCTCACCGAGCTGCGGCGGATGCCGGTTCCTGAGCGCGATGCGTCCGTCACCAACATGCAGACCCGCATCGAGAGGCTGATCGAAGACTACGTGCAGCAGCCGCAGTGTGACTCGATCGCCAATCTGGTGCTCGCCGAAATCACCATCGCCAAGGACGCGCCGCCCGGCCCGCGCGAGATCCGCCTCTTCACCCATCGCGGCCTCTCGAACCCGATGGCGTTCCACGTCGGGCAACTGCCGGAATTCACCGGTGAACCGCTCCCCACCAGTCCTAAGCAAATCCTCGGTAAAGAGGCCCAGAGCCTGCGCCGACGCAAGCGCGAACCGGCCAAAGACGGAAAAAAAGGCGACATGATGGGCATGGAGATGATGCAGATGTCGATGGGCATGGCCGGCCCCGGCGCCCAGAGCGACGTCGATGACGATGAAGTCGCCATCTCGCTGCCCTGCACGGTCAACGGCCAGATCGCCTCAGGATCGGTCGACCGCTACCGTTTCCTCGCGCGCCGCGGCCAGCGCCTGGTGATCACGACACTCGCCCGCTCCCTCGTGCCCTATATGGCCGATGCCGTGCCCGGCTGGTTCCAGCCGGTCCTGGTCCTGTGCGACGCCCGCGGTCGCGAAGTCGCCTACAATGACGATTTCCGCTTCAAACCCGATCCGGTCATCGGTTTTGAGATACCCATGGACGGCGAGTACATTCTGGCCATCCACGACGCCATCTTCCGCGGGCGTGAGGACTTCGTCTACCGCATCTCCATCGGCGAGCTGCCCTTCGTCACCAGCGTCTTCCCGCTCGGCGGGCAGGCCAACGTCGCGGCCGGCGTTGATGTCAAGGGCATCAACCTCGCCGAGAGCCACCTCACGCCCGAGACGCGGGACCGCGCGCCCGGCATCTACCCCCTCTCCGTGCGCGGCAAGGGCGGCCTGCTCGCGCCGCCGGTGCCTTTCGCCGTCGACGCCCTGCCGGACGGGCTTGAGCAGGAACCCAACAGCACGCCCCGACAGGCGCAGCGCATCAATCCTCCCGTGATCATGAACGGCACCGTCGGCACCCCCGGCGACCGCGACCTCTTCCTGATCGAAGGGCGCGCCGGACAGGAAATCGTGGCCGAGGTCAACGCCCGGCGGCTGGACTCCCCGCTGGACGCCACACTGAAACTGACCGACGCCAGCGGGGCCTGCCTCGCGCAGAACGACGATCAGGAGGACATCGGTTCCGGCATCAACACCCACCACGCCGACTCCTACCTGCGCGTGAAACTGCCTGCCGACGGCATGTACACCCTCACGCTGACCGATGCCCAGCACGCCGGCGGCGCCGCCTATGCCTACCGCCTGCGTGTTTCGCCGCCTCAGCCCGATTTCGAGCTGCGCGCCGTACCCTCGCGCCTCGTCATGCCGGACAAAGGCTCGTCCGGTATCACCATCCATGCCATTCGCAAGGACGGCTTCACCGGCCCCATCCGTTTTCAGCTTAAAGAGCCCGCCAACGGCTTCAGCGTGAGCGGCGGACCGCTCACCGGAACGCAGACCGTGGCGCGCTTGACCGTGAAAACCACGCTTGCGGCCACCGAAAAACCGGTTCCTATCGTCATCCAGGGCGTGTCCACCAACGCCGGCGCCACTCTGGTGCGCGACGCCGTCGGCGCCGAAGACCGCATGCAGGCCTTCCTCTGGCGCCACCTCGTGCCCGCCCAAGAGCTGATGGCGCTGGTGCACGACAAACAGGCTCAGGATAAGAAGCCTTGGAAGCGGCGGCGGTAAGCGG
>JAGOBZ010000073.1 GCA_017999015.1 Kiritimatiellia bacterium | reverse complement strand
GGGCCATGCAAGTCCCTCTACACGATCAAACCGAATGCCGGTCATTTCGCTGATCAATGCCAGATAATCGATCGTCAGCCCGCACATGCGACCGTTCCGGTCCATGAATTCGACCGGCGGCCAGTCGGGGTCAAGCGCCACGCGGATCACCGGATGTTCCCGCAGCCACGCCTGCTCCACGGGAGTCAGATCCAGACGCCGCACGCCCGGAAAAGCGGCGGTGTTACCTGCGGTCTCTTGCGCCAACTCTGGGCTGCCGCCCCATGCGGCGCATGCCATCCAACACATCAATCCCGCCACACCGACACAAAACCTCAGCAACCTACACCACAGTCCTTCCCAAGTTCCAGTGCGCAGCCCTGTCTGATCGGGCAAAGAGACGTCGAAGTGCAGCATCAGGTGATCTCCAATTTTTTGTCCTGCTAGACCCAGTGCCACGGCATATTTTTGGAACCGCCGCCGATGTCAGAGATGATGCCGCGCATGCCGTTAATCCCCTCCATAGGTCTGGCGTAGGTGCTTAACGGTCAGCGCCCGGGCAAAATCATTGAATGCCACGCCTGCATCCTTGGGCGTAAAAGTCAAGGTCACAGGACGCCCCGGGAAAAGCGCAAAGCTGTTGTCGCTAAACTCCCCGCGAATGCCCTCCGCATTGGCCCAGACGAAGAAAGCCGGCTTGTCGGTCGTCAGCGTGACCGTCCATCGCCCCTGCCGGTCGGCCGGGATTGCGTCCACCAAAGCATCCCCCAGCGCATGGCGTTTATAGGCGTGGAAGAACCACTCGTTCCGGTGCGTCAACATGCGTCCGGCGGTCTCGCCGCGCACCACCACCTCGAGAAAACGGTCGACGCGCTCCGCGTCGTCGCCGAAACGCGACAACGGGAATTTGCCGAGCATTCTGGCGGAACGCGGCGCCAGTTCGGCCGGCAGCGCCACCTCGTCCAACCGCGTCCCGTCGAACCCCCACACCTCAACCGACGCCTCGACCGCGATCGGTTCGGCGAAATCGTTGACGGCCCAGAACTCCAGGTTCGTGCCCTGATCAACCGGGATGGTCATCACGGCCAGCGGCGCGTAAAAGCGCCGGGCTTGATAGTGCAGGTGCTTCCACTTGCCGCCGTATTCGACGCTTGACCAGGAAGCCACCGGCCAGTTGTCGTTGAGCTGCCAGTAGAGCGTGCCCATGCAGCGCGGCTGCAGCCGGCGCCACGCCTCGACGGCCGTCTTGATCGCCAGAGCCTGCTGCACCTGCGAGAGATACAGCACGTTATCGAAGCCCTCCGGGAAACGAAAGTAACGCGCCATGGTCTCCAGCATGCGGGCATTGCCGCCGCGGTTTTTCTGGTGATGCTCAAAATCCGGTGCCGTCGGATTCATCTGGTCCGGCGCGACAAAGGTCTTCGCCACTTCCGGCGAGGAGAAAGACTGATACCCGAACTCCGAGCAGAAGCGCGGCTTGTAGGTGTAGTACGCGGAGAAACCCTTGTTCTCATGCCACACGGTCCAGTTGTGCATGTCGCCGCGGTTGTCATCGTGCCACGCATCACCGAAATCCCCGGGGCCCGCGCAGGGTGAGGACGGCCAGAAGGTGCGGCCGGGGTCATGGGCCTCCACCGTCTCGGCCAGCACGCGGCTGAGCCGGTCGTAGTTGATCAGATAGCGGTCGCGGTTCTTGCGGCTCGCCTCAAACCAGGTGAGCGCGCCGATGCACTCGTTGTCACCGCACCAGAGCGCGATACTGGCATGATCACGCAAACGGCGCAACTGATGGGACAATTCCGCGCGCACCTCCTCCAGAAACGCGCGGTCCGAGGGATACAGCGCACACGAGAACATGAAGTCGTGCCAGACCATCAGTCCCAGCTCGTCGCACAGCTCGTAAAAGGCGTCGTTCTCGAATTGGCCGCCGCCCCACAGGCGGATCATGTTCATGTTCGCGTCACGCGCCGATGCCAGCAGGTCGCGGTAGCGCTCAGACGTCTGACGCTCAGGCAGCCCGTCGCAGGGTATCCAGTTCGCCCCTTTGCAGAAGAGATCCGACCCGTTCACGCGGAACGTCATGCTCATGCCCGGCCGTGCCGACGTGTCGCCGGGATCAGGTTGATTGACCACCTCGATCGTCCGCAGCCCCAGCCGCCGCTTGAAGGTGTCCGTGCCGACCGTCACCGCAAGGTCATAAAGATGCTGTTCGCCCGCGCCGCTCGGCCACCACAGCTTCGGCCGCTCGACCGACACCGTCGCCGAGACGCGATTCATGCCGGGCTTCAACGTCACCGGTCGCGCCACGCTTGCCTCGCCGAGCGTCACCGACAGCGTGCTCGCGCCGCCTTCAGGTGACACGACCTCCGCCGTGACCGTCACCTCGCATACGCCGGGACGGTGGGCCTGATCGCAATAGACATAATCGATGCGCGCAAGATCGCTGCCCAGCAGCTTCACGGGGCCTGCGAAACCGGTGGCCATCAACGCGATGCCCCAGTCCCAGCCGCCATGGCAGGCGGGCTTGCGGATCAGGTTGATGTGCGGCACCCGCCCGTTGTCCACCATGGGGATCGGATAGCCGAGCGCGGCGCCACGCTCCTCCGTGATCTGCTCTGCGCTGCGGAACAGGGCCGTGATCGTGTTACGCCCCGGCTGCAGCAGTGGTTTGACCTCGAAATCATACCGGCGGAAACGGTTGCCGGTCTCGCCGACCTTCCGGCCGTTGATAGCGAGTTCGCAGAAGGTATCCACATGCTCCAGACGCAGGATCACCGAACGGCACGCCAGCAAGGCGGCCGGCACGTCGAACGACCGTTCCGCCAACCAGTCCTTCTGCCCAACCCACTGCACAGCCGCTTCATTGGCGCCAAAATACGGATCAGGAATGCGGCCCGCCGCCAGCAGGGCGCTGTGCACATCGCCTGGCACATTCAGCGGCACGGCAGGCTGGTCGCAGTCGGTCTGCCGCACGGACCAGACACCCGCAAGATCGACGCTCTCGACCGCACAGACAGCCTGAACTGCCAACGCCACACAACCCCATGCCAAAAACCAAACAAACCGCATCGTCCTCATTCGTCGTCTCCCCTTCATGATGGCCCCGTGGACACCGCTGACGGCTTGATCGCTGTCATGGCAGTAGGATAGCACCCAGGTTCCACGAATGGCAACCGCTGACTGGAGGTCGGGCTATGATCGGCTGGTGTCAGGGAGCGGCAATGCTGACGTTGCGCGTCTGCGAGCGGCGGTTGGCCGCTGCTGTCAGCTCGATCATATAGGCGCGTGCGTTCTCGAAGGTGGCGCTCCACCCGCCGCCCCCGCCAGTTTAACGAGTGCGGCTTTGGGAGCCTGAGCTGTGTAGCCATGTGTCCGGCGTCATGGCGCGGAGCGTTCCGGAGGTGCGTTCGATCACCTCGGCGTCATAGGTCAGAAGCACGGCATCCGACAGATGGGCGACGGCGGCATAGACCGCATCCGCGCCGCGCAGAAAAAGGGTTGCCGCAAAGCGTTCAGCGACATCCGCGACATCTTCCGAAAGCGGTTGCCAGCTATGACCTCTGAAATCACGTACCCACCGGGCGGCCGAACGCCCGTATCGCGCGTCGTGCGTTTTGCGTCCGATCGTAGCCGCGACTTCAATCGGCAACAAGAGTGGCGAATACAAGGTCGCGGACTGCTCGTTCGCCTTCAACAGACAGGAGCGGCAAGTCTCGAAAAAAGGGTCATGGATATCCAGCGCGCCGATCCAGACGTTCGCATCGATGGTCAGCCTCATCGCCTATCGTCTTTCAGCAGATCTCTGCCCAGTCGCGTACCGTCGCACTTCTTGCCGATTTTTTCGGCCAGCGCGGCGGTTTCACGCACCCACTTACGTTCCCATTCGCCGTTTCCGTCTGGGGTGCCGCTTTCCGCATCGTCAAGACACACGCGTCCGTCCAGCCACAATTCATAAAGACGCTGCGTCAATGATCGGATCGGACGTCCTTCGAGGGAACTCCTCGACTTGACCCGCCGGTAAAGCGCATCGGGAATTTCCAGCGTTGTTTTCATACGGAAGACAGTCTCCCATATTCCCATATTCCCGTCAACCGTGTTGGTGCGCCTACGCCGCCGCGCAGATTAGTGGGCCCGTTGTGCACAGGACGCTGACAGGCGACCCGCGACAGGCGGCTACCTCCTAATTCCTGGCTTGTAACCTCTGTTCTCTGTGGTTCAGATATTATTCACCGTTCCGCGAACACCCACTCTGGCATGGCGAGCAGCCCGATGCCCGGACGCGGGGCGGCGGGCGGCACCCAGAAATTCTTGGGCCAGACACCTGCCGGGTCCTTACAGTCGCCGAACAGCGGCGCCACCGAGGTCGCAACGGTGATAACCAGATCACACCTGCCGCCGCGCAGACTTTCCGGCACGCGCCATTCGAACGGCGCCCAAGCGCGTTCACCGATCAATTGTCCGCCCAAGGTTACCCCTGTGTAAAGTCCACCAGTCTCCAGTCTGATCAAAAGTTCGCCTGCATGTTGTGGCACATCCACCTCTGTCCGGAAGGTCAGACTTCCAGCATACCCCGCCAGGCCGTAGCGCCACAAGGGCGCAGGTGCCACCTTTTGCGGAATGGCCACGGCCTGACCTTCTTTGACCGCAAAGGCGCCAGTGACGAACGCTACAGGCAGAAAGTAATTGTTGTCCTTGCCGCCTGCCTTTATGGAAAAAACATGTTCGCCCTTTTCCAGACAGATGGGGGCGGTTTGACGATACAGGCCGTTCAGACCCTGCCGCAGCGTGTCGCACGGCAGATCCGCGATCAGAGGTTTGCCGTCGAGTGTCAGCGAGTAAGGCTTTGGGAAATTGCGCATGGCGATACGGGCTTCGGCGACCGGATGTTCGACAGTCAGGCGCGCCACGCCGTTGGAGTTGAACACGAGCCGGTGCGTGTTGAGATTCCCGAGCGTCAGGCTGAACGCCTCCTGACCAGCCTCAAGGATCGGCTTGACGCGGACGCCGTTTTTGTTGACGAGCGCCGGATCGGCCAGTCTGCGGTCAATATCATGCGCGGGGTTTTGTCCGTCCCAGACGAAAACACCCTGCGCGGGCAGATCAAAGATAATGGGGTCAGCGCCCCGCCGCATCAGGCGCAATCCCGGCTGCGCCTGTTTGCCGAGCGCCAGCGTCACCACGCTGTTGTCCAGATAGTGGCGCACCAGCACGCTGTCGGACATTTTGCCTTCCGCTGTCTCGACCCACACTTCCGGCGGACGCTGCGCGCGCATGAAGGCCACCAGCGCGTCCAGCTTCTCAAACGTGCGGCCGGAGCGGTCTTCGCGGATGTTTTTGCCTTTGAAAGAGATGACAACGGGTTTGTCGCAAGCCTCATCTTCCTCATAAAGATCATAAGTGATTTGCTCTATGGCGAGGCGGCGCAAGGTTCCGTTCAGCAGCGGATGCGGCTGGTTCCTGGCGCTGAGTCGGGCGGCCTCGGACTGGGGGTATCGCACGGCCACATCACAGCGCACCGGTTTGGTGGCGTATGAGGCCGCCTGGGTCGCGTCCTCCGAGAGCAGACGGAAAGCCGGGAACCAAGGCTGCATGCGCGTGAACGGGTTGAAATACCCGTGTTTCTCGAAATTACCGCGCGCGTCCAGCGGCGCGACGGCCAGCACATAGCGGTCAATTTTATGCATGGCGCTCAGCCAGATCATCTGGCGGTGTGTGGCGTGGGTCATGTCCGCCGGGCCGAGCGCGAAAAGCTCAACCATCCCGCCGTTGCCGCGGCGGCCGGCGGCGTGTTGCGCCACCGCGTATGTGATCCACTCGATGTGTTGTGTGGCAAAGCGCGTGCCGATCTCGTCCATGCCCGGCAGGCTCAAGCCCTTCAAGGCATGCAACGGTTTGCCGTTATAACGCGCGGAATCGGAGGTGTTCTGCTCCGCGATCATGTGTCCGGTGGAGAGAATGCCCATGCGGTCACACCATGCGCGGATCGGATCGAAAAAGGCTTGGCGGAAACGCTTGCCCAGCAGGTCGCAGTAAACAGCCCACACCTTGTCCTTGGCGTTGTCCGCCAGATAGGCCTCGACATCCGCTCGCAAATCACGTCCGGTGGCGGCCTTGTACTCTTCCTCGACGCCGTCATAATACCGGAAGCGCACGGAAGGCGTGCCGTCGAAACGGATCGGCACGCCGTGCGCGGGCTCGTCAGTGAAGATGCCGACGATGGTAGAGCCCATGTATTTCTTCAGGCGCTCTTCGTAGCGCGTGTGCGTCAGTTCGATGAAACGTTGCATGGCCTTGAAACTGTAGTTGTCGGCCCAGCCCGGCGCAGAATGAAGTTTCCAGCGGCATGCGCCGTCGGCCTGCTTATAGACCGCGAACTCCTTGCATTCAAAATCCGGATTTTCCGCAGGCACGCGTCCCTTGCAGGAGCCGCTCGGCCAGTTGTACTCGTCGTACAGCCAGATCTTCATGCCGAGCCGCTGCGCGTGCCGGCAGAACCACTCGCAGAGCTGCAGCCACTCCTCGCTCATATACTCGGTTTCAAGACCGCTGCGCGGATAGATCAGGTATTGGTCAATGCCAACCGACTTGTAGGCCTCCAAGGTTTCCCGCACGGTGTTCTCGTCCGGTCTCCCGGTGATCGCGCCCATGGGAATGAGCGGCGCGGGCGGGGCTTCAGCCCGCACCGCACCGTTTAGCGCCATCGCCAATAAACCCGTCAGCATCAAGCATTTCATTGAGGCAGTGTCCTCTTTCGAGCTTTAATTATCAAGTACCTTTACCCGGTAAAAGGCCGGGGACGAAACAGGCGACATCTCTTCGGACCAGACATTCATGGTTTCCGGCGCGACTGCGCGAGGCACCGACGGGGCGACGGTCGTCCAGCCGGAAGAGAGGGCGTTGGTCGAACGCTCCACGGCGAATGGTGCCGGACTGCCGGAGTCATTGCCCGTGAAACGCAGATAGAAACGGCCGTTCTCGCTCCAGCAGTCGATGATTCGAAACAGGCTCTCAGCATCCGTCGGATCTGTGCCGGCCGCATATTCTCCCGCTGCGTCAAAACCGTCGCCGTCATTATCGATTTCCGGGAATCGCGCCACTCCCCATTGATCAAACCACGTAAAGGGAACGCCGTTTGTCTCGGTCGCGCCGGTGTGCGCGAAAGCAGTCGATGTCTGAACCGAGAGGTCGTCGAACACGCCCCGCCCCTCCAGTGCTACGCCGGAAATCCGCTTGGCCCCGCCGCCGCCGCGCCCCGGGCTGTTGGCGCACATGTACCAGGTGCCTCCGGCCGTCAGATCGTCCGGTGCCTTGAACGCCTGTGCGGACGGACAGAGCGAACCGTTGACCCGCGGACGGAAAAAGGTGTCGTCTAACGGACTGGTGGCGTAATCCACCGTCACGCTGAGCCTGACCCACTGATCTTCCGGAACAGGCGGCATGCCGAGATCCGTCCATGCTTGTGTCCACCCGGATGCCGTCTGGCACAGGTGCCAGACATGCAGCGCACCGTTGGAATTGACCGCAAACGCGAATTGCGTGTCACTTGGAACCACCGGCAGATCCACGCTGCGGGAGGCCAGCATCATCAGGTCGAGATCGCCGTCGTTGTCATAGTCGCCGAACGCCGCAGAAGCGTATGACTCCTGCCAGTCGGCGCCGTCGATCGTGTCCTTCAACTGGAAATGGAAAGAACCGGCCGGGCCCAGGTTGCGCATGAACTTAGGCCGGTCCTGCGACAGATCCGCATGGCTGAAATTCGCCACAAAGAGGTCGATATAGCCGTCATTATCCAGATCGCCCCAAGCGGAACCGATCGTGTGGCCGCGGTCATACTGCGTCGTGCCGTCGCCGGCCACACCGAAGGCCGCCGCCACATCCGTGAAAACGCCCGCGCCGTTGTTGTAATCGCCCCAGGCGGCCGTGCCGTAGTTGTTACGGAACGTGCCCTGCCCCAAGGCGGCCGTTTGATCGACAAAGGTCACCTCGGCAAACGCCTGCATGGCCGACAGCAACGCGGCTGTCCCGATCGCGTGGAGTTGAGTGTTTTTCATTTCAATACACGCGGATCAACGTGCCTTTGGGCATGGCGTAGAGCTGCCCGGTCCCCATGATCACGTCAGGGTGCGTGGAGCTGTCGATCACGCCGGTCAGGCTCACGCCATTGTAGCGCACCGTGTCGACGCGCTGCTGGCCGCTGAAGTTCAACAGCACGCGCGCGCCGTCGCTGATCTCCAGCGCCGCGCCCCTCGCGAAAGCCGCCCACGCCGTGTCCGCAGCAACCGCCATGATCGAAATGTCGTCAATCAGCGACATGTCGTCGTTTGTTTGCTGCCCGTCAAAGCTGAGCACGTAATCGCCGGCCTCGGGAACTGTGAACAGATACTCGTGTCTGCGGAACTGATCATCATACGTGGCCACATAACCGAGCGTGTTGGTGACGCCGTCGCGGGCCATCCAAACCATGATCGGATTGCGTCCATAAATGACCGAGCCTCCATATCCGTCTCGTAAATCCATTCGGGAGACCGCATGAAAAGCCAGACGGTAGGTGCCGGCCGCCGGAAAAACGACCGTCTGCCGCGCGTATCCGGTTTTCTTGATGCGGCAGCGGCAGACACCGTCAAACGTGTTGGTGCCGAAGTAAGACCCGAAATTTGACTGTTCCGTCAGCGTCGTCGCGTACAGAATCGGAGTTTGGTCCCCGTCCGGAATATAGACCTCCCAGCCGTTGGTGGTCCAGCCCGGTGTGCCGCCCTGCTCGAAGCTGCCGTTCTGGATCAGATTGCTTGGGTTGTCGATGCGGCGCACACGCAGGTCGTCGATCAGCATCATACACTGTCCGGCGGTTCCCTGCAGCGTCAACGCCAGCGGCTGTCCGGCCGGCGCGGTGAAGGGGCCGACCGTGATCTCCTGAAACACATCCTTGTAGGTTGACACCGTCTGCGTCACGCAGCCGTCGACCGTTACGGTGAGTTCCGATGCACCGCTCCAGTCCGCAGTGCCGAAGCGTGTGCGGCAGGCCCGCAGCGCGAGGGTATATTCGCCCGCCGACGGGATGGTGACGGTTGTCGCGGCCGTGCCGTCGCCGTACACATAGAGATTGCGGCGTCCGGCTTCCTGCAGATTGTTTGACGAGGAACCCAGGATGACACGAGGGATGGAGGCGTCATAGGTCGTCAGCAGCGTACCGGCGGAACAGACGCTGGCCGAACCGCCGCTGCCGGCATTGCCGAACGTCCAGCCCGGAGCGGCGGTGTGGACCATAAACTTGGCGTCGCCAGTCACGCACTCGAAACAGGCGTTGGAGATCACGTTCTCCGACAGCTCGCGGCTCACGAGATCCAGACGGAAGTCATCCAGCGCCGACGTGTAGTCCGATGATCCTGAAACGGTCGTGAGCGTCAGCGTGTGCTCGCCCGCAGACAGGCAGGGCAACAGATAGCGGTAGCGCTGCCAATCCGTGGCAAAGGTCGGCACCGTGGCCACCGTGCAGGTGTTGTCGATGATGATGTCGAAAGCGTGTCCGTCCATTCGCCCTCCAGCATACTTGCGCCCGGACGCCAGGAAACTCAGGGCGTACACGCCGCCCGCGGGCAGCGTCACGGTCGCGCGCACGCTGCCGCGTTTCTTGATCAGCATATATCCCTTGCCGTCCGGCGTGGGGAACGGCAGCAGCGGGGCACCAGAATAATACCACTGGTCGTCGGCCCCGATGCGGATAGAATCGGCATCCAGCAGGTCAAACGCGGTCCAGCCCCCGACGGTCTCGTTGGCGGCTAGCGCGTAGACCGTGCCGTCTGCAACCAGTCCCTCGAAAGTCGGATTGGGGATCGTGCCGCGCATCTCGGTCGGGAACGCCGCGGCCAGGGGCTGGGCGATGTTCAGCAAACCTTGGCGCACTTCAAGCGTCACACCCGCCGGCACGCCGGAGACGACCAGTTCGCCGCTGCCGGTTTTGACCGCCTTGCCCGCGGCGGCGGCCGCGTGATAGAGCATCATGGCTTCGTTGCTGTAGGTGTTGCCGCCAGTGACGGCCACCGGCACCGGCAGGCGCGCGTCAATCTCGCCGCCTTCTAAGGCCAGACTGCCGTTGAACGCGGAGAGCGGCGTGCGGTTGTCAACCGCCATGCGCAACCCGCCGACGCCCTGCTTGACCAGGCGCCCGTCGCCCTGCGTCTGAAAGTCAAGCGTCTCGGCGGCATCCCAATCGAACGTGGCGGTCGCGCCGGCGGCGACGTTCAATCCGGCCGGTGCCTGCGGCGCGCGCCCGAACCACTTCTGCCACAGGTAGTGCTCGATCTTGATCCGGTCGGTCTCGCTCAGCCGGTTGGTGAAGATGACGGCCTCGCAGAGGCGGTCGCCGCCGACACGAGCGCCTGATCCGGGGAACAGATTGCGGCAGTTGAAGAAATTGCCGGCGTTGGCGGGGCGGCAGCCGACCTCGGCGCAGATAAGCTGGTAACCGCGCGGCACGGGCGTCGTGGCTCCGTCGACCAGTGCGCGGTTGAGGAAGGTGCGGCCCGTGCGCAGCGCGGTGGCGGTGTAACCGTACGCGGCGTTCTCCCAGATCATACCCTCCGCGCCGGTCGCGGAGTCGTAGTCATCCTTGCGAAAATCCAGCGGATAAGTCGTCCTATCTGACTCAGTAATGCCCAGAAAATAGCCGTAGGAATCGTGAGTCCCGTGCACCACAAACGCATGGTGAATGGTGTTCAGGTGCTTGCTCGCATTGGACGGGTCAGTCCAGTCCATCCAGCGGCCGCTGTGATAACCGCCGAACCAGAGGTAGGGCAGCGCGTTGTCCGGACCCGCGCCGGAGGTCTTCAGTTCCGGCACCGCGTTGGTGAAGGTCGTCTTGCTGACCGCGCGCGTGTAGATGTACGGCGCGGCGGTGTCGGGCTCGCGTACGTCAAGCCAGGCCGAGACC
>JAGOBZ010000072.1 GCA_017999015.1 Kiritimatiellia bacterium | reverse complement strand
TACTTCCGGCTCAAGATCTTCGACCTGCCGTCAACCAACATCAGAAAAGCCGTATGATTTTTCCGCGTTTCGCCGAAGAGCCCTTTTGATCTCGGATGGGGTTTACAACAAGACCGGAGCCGGGACGCTTGCGCTGGCGGTCTCCAACTTGACGATTCAAGGCGAGGGACGCCTTGTTGTCCGCGAAGGCACCCTGCGCGTTCAGAGCGACGCGAACACCGCGACCGCACCTGCGCCCTGTCCTTTGGACGTGCTCGCCAACGCCGCCTTTTGGGTTGATGCCACCACCAACCTCATCACCGTTTCCTCCAACGACAACACGTATGTCGACGCCTGGCTGGACGTGCGCGAGCCGGACGCCGTGGCGCCCTTCGCGTACACCCGCGCCGTGGCTTCTTTCTCAAAGACCAATTGCGCCCCGCAAGTTCTGTCAAACGCCGGCCCGAGCGGAACACTTCCATCCATCTGGTTCGGCCGTTACGCCTCGCTCCGCTGGATGCTCTGGACGACGCCAGCCGGCGGCACAGCCGATATTTCAGGCATTTGCCATGTGTTTGCCGTACACGGCGTTTTCCAATCCTACGGCTACATCTTCGGCGCGATGTCGGGCACTCCGGATTTCCACATCTCCGATTTCTCCGGCGGCAGCACGTCAGCGGCCCTGTGGCATTCGACCGAGTGGTCGACGACCGCGCTCCGTCAAGGTCGCACCTAACTGAACGGGGAGCACGTGGACGGCACCCTCGTAAAACCCAACATGGGGTGGCAGTTGCTGGAAGTCGCATCAGACACCAGAACGCTGCATGCCGCCAACTTCTTCAACGACCGGAACATCGATTTCTCGGGAAAACGGCTCGGAGGCGACTACCTGTGTGAGGTAGCCGTGTTCACTAACCGCCTCTCCGAAATCGACCGGCTGCGCGTCCAGTCCTACCTGATGCAGAAGTGGCTGGGAGCAAAACCACAACCTCCGCTGACCGCCCATGCCAGCGCAGCCGCGACCGTGGCCGCCGATGTGGCCGAAAACGACATCCAGTCTTTCCGGCTGAACGGCGACGGCGCCTTCCTCAAACAGGGTGCGGGGGTTGCGGTCCTTGAGGCCACGCCAGTATCCTCCACTCTCTTTCGCTCCGCCATCGTGCAATCCGGCACGCTTGACGCGCGGATCCCCGTTCCGCTATCCCTGACATCGGGAGACCGGGTGACCACGTCGAACACCGCGATCACCGTGACCCAGAACGCCGGAGCGGGGCAGCTCGCCAAGGACGGCCCCGGCACCGTGACGCTCTCAGCCATTCCCGCCGGCGTCACGCAGATCGATGTGAACGGCGGCACCCTGGTGCTCGCGGCGCCCGTCGTGTCCGCTTCCGTCGCGACGGCCGTCACCGGCAGCGTCCCCAACGCCACGTTCGAAGCGGAACCGCTCACCTCTTACCGCCGTTCCATCGCCAACGGCGAGACCTATCACGGATGGACTGCCTATTTCCCTGCTCCGCAAGGACCTGCCGACAACTCGGTGTTCATTTTCAACCGTACGGTGGCCTATACCAACGTTAATCTGAACTGGGCCTGCCCTTACGACGCGCCTGAAGGTCAGCAGGTCCTCGCCCTCAAGCAGGACGCGTCCGCGTCGACCACGGTGACGCTGCCCGTCGCCGGCATTTATGACGTGTCTTTTTACACCTCCGCGCGCTCAATCCTCTCGAATAAACACGAAATCGACCTCTGCCTTGTCGAAGGCGCGACGACCAGCGCGGTCGCGACGGTCCAGTCGACCAACCAAGCCTACGTCCGCCAAAGTTTCCGCCTGCCTTGGCTGGAGGCAGGCGCCCACACGCTGCTTTTCCGTCGCAACGTCATCGGCGTCGACACGCTGGGAACGATCGACGACATCAAAGTGACCCTGGTCTCCGAGACAAGGCCGAACCTCGTGAACTTCCCGAACGGCGACTTTGAGCTCACGGAATATTCCCGCAACGCGACGGCCTTCACAACATCGAATCTGGCGTCCGGCTGGGCGTTCACCGCTACGACGAACAACGTGGCCACCTCCGGGATCACCATGCCCGCCTCGTCCGGTTACTTCTACAACCCCTCGACGGCCTACGGCTCGGTCATGCTGGGCATCTTCAGCAACGGCGTCGCGTCGACCACGCTGACCCTCCCGGCCGGCACCTACAAGCTGCAAGGCGACATCTGTAACTGGCCCTGCAACCTCCACAACTATATGGTCGGCAACACCCATCAAGTCACGGCCACCGTCACTCGGGCCTCTTCTGAAAACGTCGTCCTCGGCGTGGCCACGACTTCCGCCAGCATCCTCACGACGACGGCGTGGCCCGCGGCCTTCACCGTCACCAACAACGAGACGGTCACCCTTTCGCTGGCCGGCAGGTCCCAGAAGGCGGCCATGCTGATCGACAACCTCGCGCTCGTGCCCCAGACGAACCCCATCGTCCAGAACGGCAGCTTCGAGGCCAGCGCCAACTGGACGTTCGTCTTTAACCGAGATCTCCAGCCGAAAGATAACGCCGCATACAGCTATCTGACGTCCTCAAACGACTACGGCCTCGCCTTTTTCGACGGCACGCGGCGGCTGCTGCTGGTGCAGACCGGCGCGGCCGTCCAAGACGTCCAAATCCCTGCTCCAGGGCTCTACCGACTGGTGTTTCACGCCGCCCAGCGGTGTCCGCTGACCTACAACAATGTGTACGGGCACAACCCGGTGCGCGCCTGGCTGGCGCAGGACGGCGTGACCAATCTCATCGGCTGGACGCGCGTGGACGACACCCCGCTGGTGCGCCGCGAATTCCTCTTCCACGTGGCCACGGCGGGCACCTACCGTTTTGGACTTCAAGGCATGACCGACAACTCGCCGCAGTTCCCGGGGACCGACCAGAATGCCCTGATCGACGGCGTCTCCATCGAGCCTGTGACCGATCTTGCGCCGAACAGCATGCCGCTGCCCGAGAGTCTGATGCTCAGCGTCGCCAGCGGCGCGTTCGTGCAGCTTGACTTCGCGGACACGCAGAGGGTCGACCGCGTCAATCTGGGCGGACGCTTCGTGTCGGGCGTCATCAGCCAAGAGACGTGTCCTGATTTTGTCGCCGGCCCCGGCGCATTGTACGCCATTCCCAAAGGATCGCTGATGTTTCTTCGCTGATGCGCATGAGGTCGATGTCCAGAAAAACGTCCATCAAAAAAAAGGCGGCGCGGGAAAAAATCCCTCAAGTCGCGGTCCTGCTCGAATCTTCGCATGAAACCTCGCGCGGCATGCTGCGCGGCATCCTGCGGTACGTGCGGATCAACGGACCGTGGGCGCTTCACCTGGTGCCGGGCGGTGCGCGCGACCAGCGCCTGCCGGCCGCCGACGTTTGGCGCGGCAGCGGCATCATCGCGCGCGTGCCGAACACGAAGGCCGCTGCGGAGGTCGTCGCGTCCCGTCTGCCCACCGTCATCATTGACCCGCTTGATCCGTTTCTCGCCTCTTCCCATCCGCTCTCGCGCCGCTGCCGGGTGCAGTGCGATTCGCAGGCGATCGCCGGCCTGGCCGCCGACCATCTGATCGCCGGCGGCTTCACCCACTTCGCCTTCGCGGGTGCGCCGTCCGCCGTCAACTGGTCAAGTTGGCGTCAAGAGGCGTTTGCGTCTCGGCTGGCGGAGCACGGGCATGCCTGTTCGGTCTATCCCGGCCCGCCGGCAAGCGCCCGTTCGGAGTGGGAGCGCGAGCGCGCGGCCATGTGCCGCTGGCTCAATAAACTGCCCAAGCCGGTGGCGGTTTTCGCAGCCAACGACGCGCGCGGACGGCAGGTGCTGGACGCCTGCCTTGCCGCCGATCTGCCGGTGCCCTACCAGGTGGCCGTTCTCGGCGTGAACAACGACGAGCTGATCTGCGAAACCAGCCAGCCGCCGCTTTCAAGCGTGGCGGTGGACGTTGAGCACGCCGGCTACGCCGCGGCCGAACTGCTCGACCATCTGATGCGAGGAACCCTGCGCGAGCCGCGCCTCATCACCTACCAGCCCGCAGGGGTCGTGCGCCGGGCCTCCACGGAACGGCTGCCGGTGACGGACCGCCTGGTGATCCGCGCGCTCGAATACATCCGCATCAATGCCGGGCTCAACATCCGCGTCACCGACGTGGCCGGACACCTCGGCGTGACGCGCCGCTGGATTGAGAAACGCTTCGCCGCAGAGCTTGACCGGTCGGTGCTCGACGAAATCCAGCGCGTGCGTTTCGAGACCGTACGCGGACTGGTCAGCCAGACCGGCCTCGCCTTCACGGAGATCGCGCGCCGCTGCGGGTTCACCAGCGCCAATCACTTGGGCATCATTTTCAAGGCGCACTTCGGCGTCACCATGAGCGCGTACCGAGAACAACACGCCCGCTCATAGCGGCCGCAGCACCTGCTCAAGAAAGCGGTAGATCTGCTCGTTGGATTCGGCGCAGGGCGCGTGTTTCAGGCGGTTGGTCATGGCCACCCGATTCGTCGCGCCGAGCAGCGCGTTGACCCGGACCGCATGGCGCAGCGCGGCCCAGCGCCCGGGCGGATCCTCCGCACCGCCGGAGACCAGAAAAGGCCGGGGCGCCATCAAGGCGTGCAGGTCGGTCAGATCAAACCCCTCTTCACGCAGCTTAAGATAGAGTCCGCGCCCGGGATTTTCCGCCGTCATCAGGCCGCGCGCGCGCCACGGTTTCGGATGGTAGCCCAGATACCACGGCTCCCAATAGTTGATCGAGGGGCGATCCTCGCCGAATACAATCCCCGGATCGGACCAGACACCGCAGGCGAACCGGTCATACAGGCACGAGGCGAACATCGCCCACTTGCCGCCGAACGAGTGCCCGACAATCCCGACGCGCGCGGGATCGACGCTCGCCTCTTTCGCCAACGCCTGATACGCATTGGCCGCCGCGTAGGCCAGTATCGAGAGCGGCTGCACCGTTGCGTCTTGCATCGAGGGCCAATAGAGCGCGAATTCGTTGCGCGCGGACGCCTCGCGCGTGCCGATCGAGAGCGTCACGAAGCCGCGCCGCACAAGCTGGAGCGCGAAATCGCGATAGGGCTTGCCGCCGATCCCCGCCGCCGTCTCGGGTTCATAAAACACCGCCACGACAGCCGGCCGCCGGCCCTCGCCTTCGGGCACCAGCAGATAGCCGTCCGTGCTCGCTTCCGGCAGCCAGTTGAAACGCACCGCATACCGCACAAAGCCCTCGCAACGCTCGCGCCCCTGCACCCGCAGCGCCTGATTGGTGATCAGCGGCGGCCACGCGCCCATGCGGCCGTGCCACGCGCGCAGAATCTCTTCGCGCCGGCGCGGCCACGCCGCCGCATCGCGCACCGGCGCGCCGTCGGCGAACAGCAGCGGCGAACGGTGCGCTTCTGACGCGCCGGTCGAGTCTGGCGGCGGCTCAAAGGCCGACGGCGGCAACGCCGGCCCGTGCAGGGCGGCAAAGGCCACATCCAGCGCCTCAAAACCCTGCGTATCAAGATCCAGGCCCAGAGGCACGAGGGACGGCTTTTCGTCGGTCCAGAGATAAGGATACACGGCATAAGTCGGCAGATACGCGACGGTCGGCGCGGCTTTCGGCCATGCGGCACCGACCCCATGCGGCGTCGCGCGATCAAAGAGCGTGATCAACGGCGTGATCCACGCCGCGGCTTCGGGCGTGAAAAGCGTCGTGTTGCCGGGCGCATGCCAACCCGCCTCAAAGCAGGGATCGCGCGCCAGACGCCGGCGCGGCCACGCCCCGGACTGAAGCGACAGGGTTGCGTATGCGTTGGTGGCAACGGGCAGGCGGGTCCACGAATACCAGAGCTTGCCGGGATCGTAACGCCGCACCGCCTCTGCAGGGAAGTCGCAGAGCCGGCGGTCCGGCGGCGCGCCGCCCACCCAAATGATCTTTCCGCCGGCCTTGCGGTACGCCACCAGCCGCTCCGTCAGCACAGCCGGCTTCAGCGTGAAGTACTCGCCGGTCCGCTGCGCGAAGACAATCACCTGCGGCACGCGCGCCGCATCGATCCCCTCCGCCATCACCGTGCGCACGTCCACCAGCGCCGCGTTCTTGAACTGACGGCGCAGATGATGGACCGACTGCGCCGCCAGCACGCGGTCGTTGAAGCCGAACATCCCCTCGTTCATGCGCCAGGTGGGCTCCACGACCACGCCGACGAACGGACGTTCGGGGTGCTGCGGAACCGTCAGGCCTTTGGCGAGCGAGTCATCCTGCAGGCGGCGCGAGACCGTGAAGGCCGCGCATGCGTCACGGTAGCGCTGCCTGAGCGCCTCCGTGATATCGGGCACCTCCCCGTCGCCCGCGGCCAAGCGTTGCGCCGCCAGAAAATCGCCCAGCGTGCGCGCCACCGCCCAACAGCCGAGCACCGAGAAATGTCTGGCGAGCGCATCGCGGCTTGCCGCATCTTTTTTCCCGGACCACGCGCACGCATGCTGCAGGATCGGCACGCCGAGCGGGGCGCACACCTCAACCCCGCGGATGCCCGACAGCATGATCTCCAGCACCGCGTCGGCCGCAGAGCGACCGGCGTCGGCCGCGACCACCTTGTCGACGTGTGTCTGCCAGACGGCGCGCGTTTCAGGCGTCGACTCGACCCAGACCAGATCCAGGCCGCCGATGGGCTTGCCGTTCGGCAGGCGGAATGCCCAGTCGCGGTCGCTCCAGCCGTAGGTGGCCAGATGCACGATGGGGTCATGGTTGCAGGCGACCATGTCCGCGGTGGAGTGCGCCAGCGCGCCCAGCCAGAGCGAGACGCTGTCCACGCGCTTCTCGCGCAGCGCCCGCGTCAGCAGCGCAAAGGCCGCCGCACGCCCCTCGTCCGCGTGGAACGCCCCGCTGTCCTTCATGCCGCGCGCCGAAAGGAACGCCCGCTCCTCGGGCGTCACGCGCGGATTTTCCGCGAAAGCCGTGCGCGCGTCCGGATAGTGGTTGTCGCGGCAGAACTGCCCCAGCCGCTCGTCCTGCAGGGCCGCGCGCCACGGCTCGGGCAGGCGCGCCGCGACCGCGCGGGCCACCACGTCGTGACCGCCGCCCCAGCCGCAGGCGAGCCACGGCACGCTCATCCAACAGGCCGCGATCCACCACAGACTCTTCATCCCCCGCTCCGTTTCCGCAGCGCGCGTGCGGCTACTTTTCAAACAGCACGCGCGTCAGCTCCGCCAGTTGCTCGGCCGGGATCTTGATGTTTTTCCGGTCGTAGGTCATGAGGCCGTTGATCTCGCCTTCCACGTCGGTGGTCTGCGTGTAGACGCCGCCGGCAATACCTTGGGCCCGCAGCTCATTCAGCATGCGGATCGAGGTGGCCACGCGCTCCTTGTATTCCGCCTCGTTTTTCGGCAGACCGCCGTAGCCCCAGTTCTCCCGTTCGGCATCCCACAGATGTCCTTTCACCGGATAGCCGTGTCCGCCGAACTCGCCGACGACTTTGACGAAACCGTTGAAACGCCCGCCCAGATCCTGGTCAAAGGGGAAGCCCGGATGCGGATAGCGATGCGCATCCACAATGTCGCCCACCGGCCAGAAGTTGCCGCCGCTGGCGATGTTGACGAGGCGCGTCGGGTCGCGTTGCACCACCCACTTACCCACATCGACCGTGCGGTGCTGTCCCCACGCCTCGTTGAAGGGCACCCAGCAGACGATCGACGGGTGGCTTTCCAGGGCCTTGATCATGCGCGCCAGCTCCAGCATGAAGTGGTCATGGTGTTCGGCCGGCCACTCCGCGTCCTTCGGGTCCGGCTTGAGGAAAGTCCACGACGCGCCCTTGCCGCCGCTCACATGATCCTGCCAGACCATCATCCCCAGCCGGTCGCAGTGATAGTAGTAGAGGCGCGGCTCGACCTTGATGTGCTTGCGGATCATGTTGAAGCCCGCGCGCTTCAGCCAGTCGATCTCGAACGCCATCGCCTCTTCGGAGGGCGGCGTGAGCAAGCCGTCCGGCCACCAGCCCTGGTCCAGCGGCCCCCAGTGGAACAGCACCTCGCCATTCAGCGTAAAGCGCAGATGGCCCTGGGCGTCCTTGGCCTTGCCGACCGTGCGGATGCCGGCATACGACGCGACGCTATCCACCACTCGGCCGTCGCCGTCCAGCAGCTCCAGTTCAAGCGCGTAGAGGTGCGGCGAACGGGGCGACCACAGCTTGGCGTCCGCAACGGTCAGCACGACCTCCTGACCGGCACGGCCCACGCTGTTCGCCACCTGGCGTTCGCCGTCCTTGACGCGCACGGCTATCGCCCGGGCGCCGCCCTCCACATCGGCGGTGACCTTGATGGCGCCGGCGGCCGCGTCGGTGTGGACCACCAGATGCCGGACATAGCTGGCGTTGACCTGTTCCAGCCACACCGTCTGCCAGATGCCGGAGACCTGGGTGTACCAGATGCCATGCGGGTTCAGCGTCTGCTTGCCGCGCAACTGGAAACCCTCCTGCTCGTCTTCCACACGCACCAGCACCTCGTTCTCGCCGACCCGCACCGTATCCGTGATATCCAGCGTGAACGGCGTGTTGCCGCCGCGGTGTCCGCCCGCCTCTTTGCCGTTCACCATCACCCGGCACCGGTAGTCGACCGCCTCGAAATTCAACAGGGTGCGTTCAGCGGCGGCCACCGTAAACGTGCGCCGGTACCACAGTGCCTGCTCTTTCTGCAGCGCTTTCTGCACGCCGCCCAGCTTGGATTCCAGGCAGAACGGCACGCGGATACGTCCCTGCCACTGGCGGGGAGGCTCGCGCTGCGCGACAGGCGTGACGGCGTATTCCCACAGGCCGTTCAGATTCTGCCACTGCTTGCGCCGCAATTGGGGACGCGGATAACTCTGCCAGACGTTCGCATCGGTCACCTGCTCGCCCCACGGCGTGATCAGGGCGCTGCGGAAGATCTCGCGTTCCGGCGTCGGCAGGGCCGGCACCTGGTCGGCATCGACCAGATGCGCGTCGATGAACTGCCCGCCCGTCTCCTGTTTACAGAACACCGCCAGCAGGTTCTCGCCGGGCTTGACGAGCGCCCGGTGCTCCTCGGCCAGCGGCACGACCTTGTAGTCCGTGAGATAGCCCTTCAGCGCCAGAACACGCTGGCCGTTGAGGAAAAATTCGGCATCCTCGTCGTGGTGAACCAGCAGCGCGGGCTTTTTCAGCGTCCCGGCCAGCGGCACGCGCTTGCGCAGCCAGATCGTCTTGGTGCGCCACACGGTGCCCACGCGCGCGCCCGGTGTGCTGACCGTGCCGAAGCCACCGTTCCCCGTCTTCCAGGCCGCGTCATCATACGCGACGGTCTGCCACGCCCCCTGCGGCGGCTCAAGCGTGTAACGCCATTGATCCACGACCTTTTGTGCCAAGAGCGAAACCGGCAGCGCCATACAGAGCGCGGCCCAAACACCGTAACCATTTCGTGAACGCATAGGCCCCTTTCCCGCGCGGCGCCTGCTGACACCCCCATACGTCAAACAAGCAAGATATCCGCACACTTCTTGAATTGATACTATGGCTGGACGTTAACACATTCCGCGTGTCCGGGCAACACTGAGCGTTGAGGTTTCTGGTTTCCGCATCTTTCAAAACCCTTCACAAACCCGCATATAAGGGTGTAACATGCACGGCGTTAGTCCTCTTGTAGATTATGAGTTACCAAACGAGGTGATGTTGTCTTCCTGGACAAAGATCGAAACGACGACCGAGGACGGCAGAAAAGTTGAAGCTCAGGTTCCCATCATCGTCTCAGCCAGCCGTTCTACAGATATTCCTGCATTCTACGCGGACTGGTTCGTCAAGCGTCTCGAAAAAGGCTACGTGAAGTGGCTCAATCCGTTCAATGGAGTGCCGCTCTACGTCTCGTTCGCAAAGACCCGCCTGATTGTGTTCTGGACGAAGAATCCCCGGCCGATGCTACAGAAAATTCCAGGCAAGGACGAGACCCCGCTTGATGTCGTGGAGCGACTCGGCCTGAACTACTACTTTCAGTTCACGCTGAATGATTATGATGCTGAGAACATCGAGCCCAACGTTCCTTCAGTCGAAGCCCGCATCGGCACGTTCGTCGATCTCGCCAAAAGAATCGGCAAGTCCAGACACGGAAACGACCGTGTGGTCTGGCGGTTCGACCCGCTCCTTCTGACGGATTCGCTGACGCCGAGGGTGTTGCTCGATCGGATTGAGCGGATCGGCGACAGGATCGTGCCGCACACTCCTCGCCTCGTCTTCAGTTTCATCGACATCCAAGCCTACGCCAAGGTCGCGCGGAACCTCGAAACGGCGGGAATACGCGCACGCGAGTTCGAAAGGGAAGAGATGCTTGAGGTGGCTGCGGGTATCGCGCGGCTCGTAAAGGGCTGGGGCATTTCCGCCGGAACATGCGGTGAGGCGGACGACCTTCCCTGCATCGAACACAACCGCTGCGTGGATGACCGGCTGATGGTGAAATGCTTCTCGGACGACGAGGTGTTGATGAGATTCATTGGGGCGGAGCGCGTGGAGCCTTCTCTCTTCGATCATGCCCCCGTATGGAAGGACCCACGTAAGCCGAAAAAAGACTCTGGACAGCGCGCCGCCTGCGGCTGCATCAGGAGCAAGGACATCGGCGAATACAACACTTGTCCTCATTTGTGTCACTATTGTTACGCCAATGCCAGTAGCGCAACAGCGATTGCGAACTGGGAGCAGCACCTCGCACGCCCAGATGCAGACAACATCACTGGAAAATTTTGCGAAAAGGCGTTGCCGTTCTCGTCCCGCCCTACCTCATAGAACGCCCCTGCTTCCAGACGCCAGAATCGCCTTCGCATGCGCCGAGAGCACGCCGCGCGGATCGCGGGCATAGGCTTCAAGCGTTTTTCGGGCGAGGCCCTCGTGATCGCCGCAGGCCCAGAGAGCCCGGGCCAAGGCGAGTTCCTTGATGCAAGCGTCCATTTCGGAACCC
>JAGOBZ010000071.1 GCA_017999015.1 Kiritimatiellia bacterium | reverse complement strand
ACCTGCGCGTGCCAGGCCGCGACGCGCCAGGCGGGCGCGACCGACCGCGCGGCTTCGGGCAGTGCCGCACCCGGCTCGTCCGGCCGCGGCGCCAGATGGATCGCCGCGCGCGTAGGCGCGGGCGCGAGATCACGGCGCAGGAAGAGGCAGATCGACGCGCGGTCCGACGCCTGCGAGAGCGGATCGGTCGACACGTCAAAATACCCGGCGAAGCCCTCTGCGGAGAACATATTTTCCAGCCGGTGCGAGTAGGCAAAACGCCACAGCGCGCTCCAGTCCTGTAGCGCGCCCATCGCGCCGGTCATGATCCCGCCCACTCCGCGGTACATGCCGGGGCCTGAAAAATTGTATTCCGAGACGGTGAACGGCTTGTTGGCGAGGCGGGTGAAGGCGACGCCGCACGGCACCGTGCACCCGGTACGCAATGGATTTTCATTGCCGCAGCGGCTCGGCAGCGCCCAGCGCTTATCGAGAAAATGCGGATGATCGACGTAGAAGTGGTCGTCGACATAATCGTACAGCGCCTCGCGCACCGGCTGCAGCGCGGTGTAGTGCGTGCCGCAGTTGTAGTTCGAAATCAGAGCGCGACAGCCGATCTCCTCGCGCAGAAAGGTCTTCATGCGCGCGACCATGCGCGCCTCGGTATCGGCCACAAAGCGTGCCACCGCCGCGCCTTCGCGGCCGGACATGCGCAGCGGCATCGTGTCCGGAATCTCGGCGTAGGCCGGATCTTTGGCGCGTTGTCCGGCCAGCCAGGCGGCCCACGCGGCCTGCATGGCCGGCGTTTCGCGCGTCTCGGCCTTGGCATAACCGATCGACCCTTCGTTGATCAGCGCGATGAACGGCATGCCCGGCTCGTCGGCGTAGCGGCGGCCGGTGTGCGGATTGACGTGATTGAGAAAGGCGCGCGCGAAAGCGGCCCAGTTCTGGAAGGCCGGTTCGTGCACCGCGATCAGCGCCTTAAAGACCTGCATCTCGACCTGGCCGTCCTGGTCGATGCCGATGTGGCGCCATGCGACCTTGCGCGAGACAAACAGGTCGGTGGTCGCATAGAGTCCGCGCTTGTAGCAGGCGGCCAGAAAGCCGTCGAGCCGCGCCATCTGGTCGGGGTTGAGCGTCAATGCGTCCGGGCCCCCCTGCACGCAGCCGTTGTCGTGATGGTGGATGCGCACGCTGTTGTAGCCTAGGCGGACCAGGCGGTCTGTGAGCTGATCGGCCTGTTCTTGCGACGGGAAGTTGGCCGTACCGCAGAAGTTGACGCCGTAAAAGCGCTGCGCGGCGCCGGGCTTGCGTTCAAACTCAAAGTGCGGGCCGACCGCTTTCAGCCACCCGTATTTGCCGGCCGGCGCGTCAGTGAAGCCCATGCCGGAAAAATCGAGCGCAGACCCCGGAACAATCTCTTTTTCATACGCGAGCGTCACCCACTCCGGCCCCGCTTCCAGCACCACCGGCCGGGCGTACGTCAGGGTGAGCGGCGCGTGGGTCTTGAGCGTGAACACGACCTGAAGCGGCTTGCCGGCCGGATAGAGCCCGGCGCCGCCGACGCCGATGCGGACGCCGAAGGTGTCGCCCCACCGGCGGTCATCCTGGATCAAAACGGAGGTTGGCGCATCGAACGTCATGACCAGGCGCTGCTTGGCGGGCGGCGGCGTCTCGATCTCCAGCTCTTTGACTCTGCCGCTGAAGATCGCGAGTGCGCCCTGCGTCTCCGAAAAGACGCCCGCTTTCTGGTCGGCCCGCCAGCGTCCGCCGATCATGTTTGCCGCGGTGAAACGGGTGCCGACAAACAGGCTGCTCAGTTCGAGCGCCGCTTTCGGCGTGAAGGTATACTGTGCGCGGAGCGCGCCTTCGGCGGCCGGCACCACCTTCACCTGGGCGGCGATCTGTTCGGCATCTGAAAGCTTCAAGGCAAACGCGCACGTCCCGCTCTTCGCATCGGCAAACGTGAAGCCCGTGCCGTGCAGGCTGCGCTGCCAGCCTTTCGTGAAGAGCCCCCCATCGAATTCGATCGCCGGCTCGCTGAGCGCCAGTTTCCCGCCGACCCCGAGCACCGCCTCGCCGCCGAGACACGCCAGCGGCAGCAGCAACACGCCCCGCAGAATGTTTTTCATTGTGAATCCTCCTTGTGAGACATGGGCACACATGCCCAAAGCCTGATCAGACGGGCGGCTCAACGCATCTCCATCAACTGCTGGATCTCCCGCTCCCACAGCGTTTCGTTCGGCGTCTCCAGCACCAGCGGCATGTTCTCGAAGCGCGCGTCGGCCATGATGCAGCGGAAGACTTCGATGCCCAGCAGCCCCTGGCCCAGCGACTCGTGGCGGTCGACGTGCGAATTGAGCGCCACTTTGGAATCGTTGATGTGCATGCCGCGCAGGTAGGTGAAGCCGACCGTCCGGTCAAAATGCTCCATCGTTGCCAGAAAGCCGTCGCGGGTGCGGATGTCGAACCCTGCGGCAAAGGTGTGCATCGTATCCAGGCAGACGCCCACGCGCGACTTATCGTCCACGCCGTCGATGATGGCGCGCAGTTCCTCAAACGGCGCACCCAGATTGCCGCCGCTGCCTGCGGTGTTCTCGATCACCAGCGTCACGCCCTGCGTCTGCGCCAGCGCGGTGTTCATCGACTGCGCCACGCGTGCGCAGGCTTCTTGGGGCGTGAGCTTGCGCAGATGGCTGCCGGGATGAAAATTCAGCTTGTCGAGCCCCAGCGACATACAGCGCCGGAGCTCATCCATCAGCGAGCCCATCGATTTCGCATGCGCCTCTTCGTCCGGGTTGGCGAGATTGATGAGGTAGCCGGCGTGCGGCATGACCTGGGCGGCGGTATAGCCGTCTGAGGCCATCTGCTGCTTGAACGCCTCGATGTCGGCGGGCGCGTACGGCGCGGCGGTCCATTGCCGCTGGTTCTTCACAAACATGCCGAAACCCGTGGCGCCCAGCGCCTTGGCATTTTTCGGCGCGTTGGCCACGCCGCCCCCGATGGACACATGCGGTCCGATGTAATACATGTCTACCCCCTGTGAGATGCCGGCACACCGCAGGCTGGCTGATCCGCGTCAACGCCACGACAGCTTCAGATGATGCGGACAAGGTAACACGCCATTACTCAACCGTCAAACGATTGAATGTCATCGGAAATGCGATGGTGCTGAAGGGCTACGGGCTGGCGGGCATCTGCGTTGTGTCAGCGCTTGTTGGCCGACCCGGCCGGGTCTGGGCGTCGGCGCGTGCACTGCGCAGGTTGGCTACAGAGATCGCGCGGCTGCGTCAGGCGGATGGGGTCAGGTTTCTGGTTCCCGGTTTCTGGTTAAGTCAGACAAGTCAGACCAGGCAGGATCCCGCCTACTTATCACCTATTACGTATCACCTATTACTTATTACCTATTACTTATTACCTCTTCCTTATTCCTTCTCTGACTTTCTCCCCATGCGGTATATCCGTTTTTGAAGAGCCACGCTGCGGCACCGACGTGGCCTTGTAACGCAGCCTGTTTGAACAGCTCAACCGCACGGATATGGCTCATCTCGACGCCGCGCCCATACTCATACAGAGCGGCCAGATTGTAGGCCGCGTCGGCCGCACCCTGACGGGCTGCACTCGCGAACCACTTTGCAGCGAGGGCATGATCTTGAGACACACCCTCGCCCCGCAGGTAAAGCATGCCGAGGTTGTTTTGGGCGGCGGGCACCCCAAGTTCAGCAGCGCGGCGATAATGCTGTTCGGCCAGCGCGTAGTCCTTCGGCACCACGATTCCTCGGTAGTAAAAGGTGCCGAGCGCATGAAGCGCGCGCGGGTTCGCCTGCCCTGCCGCTTTCGTGTACCAATTGAAGGCGCGTTCAGAGTCCTGAGGCACCCCGCGTCCCTCTTCGTACATCTGCCCAATAAAAAACTGCGCCATCGCGTGGTGCTGCTCAGCGGCCTTGGCGAACCACGTGAGCGCTTTGCGGTCGTCCTGTCTGATGCCGTCGCCATCGCGGTAGAGCAGGCCGATATTGACCTGCGCCTCGGCGTGTCCCTGCTCGGCGGCGCGCGAGAACCATAAACCGGCCTCGCGCGGAGCGCGCGGCACGCCGCGTCCGCGGGAGCAGACAAAGCCGTAGTTGAACTGGCCGTCGGCATTGCCGGACTCGGCCGAGCGGCGATACCAAGCGGCCGCCGCCTTCAAATCTTTTTCAGTGCCGCGCCCCTCCTGACAGAGCCAACCAAGGTTGTTCATGGCACTCGAGTGGCCCTTTTCGGCGGCGCGCGTGTAGAGCACGAACGCCATGCCTTCATCCTTGGGCACACCGCGTCCTTGAGCGTAGAGCGCAGCCAGGTTGTACTCGCCGTTGCGATCCCCCTGCAAGGCGGCCTGGCGGAAATATTCACCGGCCTTGTCATCGTCTTGAGGCACGCCTTCGCCTAGATAATACATGAGTCCCAGCGCGTTTTGCGCCAAGGCGAGCCCCTGCGCCGCAGCTTGCCGGTACCAGTCGCGCGCCGCTTCCGGCTGATTCAGGTTGAGGTGGCAATCCAGGCCCGTCAGGTATTGGGCCAGCGCATTACGCGCCCCGGCATGCGCACGGATCAGCGGACGGCCCTCATTCAGGTAACGCACCCGCTGTTCGTCCGACAGTGCGCAGAGCGGCTCTTGAGCGGCATGCACCGCCAGCAGAAAGCGGAAGAACGTCTGGCCGGCGTCGGCCATCTCCCTGACCTTCGCCACCGCCACCAGGAAATCGTCGGTGCTGCCAGCCGTCCGCGCATTCACGAACCGCTCAACCGCGCCCCGGACGTCCTCCAACGCGGCCGAGGCTTCTTCGTCAGCGCACGCGACAGAGAGCACGAGAGAGAGAGCCGCACCGGCGAGTCTGAAAAAAGTGAGCCTCTTTGGGTGGACAAACCCCCGCAGAAGACGGGACGTGAACGTGTGCGTCATGTGAACTTGTCCAACGAGAGATGACTGCCTTCGCGGCGCGGATTGAACAGGACCGCGTCCGAAACCGGCGTGTGTTCGCTGAGCACGCGCGCATGTTTGGCGCGCCAGCCTTTGCGCCGGCCGTAAACGGTCATCTGATGACCGCGCGTCCAAAACAGGGGCACATCCAGAAACCAGGCCACTCCGTAAAGCACCCGCAGCCAGCCGTTGTTCGCGCCGCGGATCCCGGAGGTCCTGCGGCGGTCGACCCATTGCCGCACCAGTTGCACCCAGAAACGGCAGGAGAACCGGAAGCCGAGCACGTCGAACCCGTCTTTCAGCAAATGAAAGACTTCGGATTCGGTGTAACTGCCCCCTGCGCCGGACACCACACGCTGCCGGTTGAACACAGCAGCCAGGCCCAGCGATTTGCGATACTCCACCGTCAGCAGAAACACACCGCCGGTTTTTAGAATCCGGTGACACTCTTTGATAATGGCGCCGGCCTGCAAACTGTCGGACAGGACGCCGTGCGCAAGCACGACAGCGTCGAATTGCTTGTCTTCAAAGGGCAGCTCGCCCCCCTTGCCGAGACACAACACCGTCTCCTGCCCCAAAGCAGCCGCCACCAGCGAGCGCCGTTGCGGCGTAGGCTCCACAGTCATCCAGTATCCGCCGACCAGGCGCAACATGCGGCTGACGCCCGCATTGGTAAACCCCACATCCAATCCCGTCCGGACCGCGCCAGGTTGTGCATGCAGCAGGTGCAGCAATGCGCTGACTTCGCGCCGCAAGGGCAACGAATACAACGTACTGTCTATGAAGGTATCCGGTTTTTTGTGCATGCTTCTGACTCAATTTCCTTTAGCATACCACCTCAGAAACAGAACCGTCAACAAAGGGGGCACAAAAAAGGATTGACCCGGTCTTTGTGAATCCTCTATCGTTGCAAGCATGTTTACCATGTAAAGGTTACGTGATGAGATGGCCTAAGTTCCCTTTATTTCGTCTGTTTCGATCATGGATGGCTTTAGCCTCAATGGCAGGTTTGCTGCTTCATTGCTGTTCATGTGCGGTGGTTTTGGACGAGGTCATTAATTCTGAGACCACGGACGTCGTGAAGCCGGAGCTGTCCAAGGTGACCGGTGTGCAACGACTGCCGGCTGGCTTGGATCGGTACCCGTTCAAGGGGTCGACCGTGGCTGTCTTGACATTTGACGTGCGAGTCGGCATATCGGCTAACGAAGTGGCGCTTTTTGCAGATCGATTTGAAGTCGAATTTTCTGCGGCGGGCGTTCAGCGCCCAGTGAGTCGCTCAAAAATGAAAGAGGTCTTGGATCTTCAGAAGTTTTCCGCGTCATGCGGTAACACAGAATGTGCTATTGAAGCCGGGCAGTTGCTCAACGTTGAATACATGATTTACGGTTCAGTTGGGCGCATCAATCGGCTGTCAACTGTCAATATTTATATGACGAGCGTCGAAAAGGGGGAGGTTGTTGTGAGCGCAACGACAGATTATGAGGGCTCACCAGAGGGCTTCATCAAGAATGGCGTCAAACAAGCGGTTAATGCCTTTTTAAAGAGCGCACTCGCAAAAAAAAGTCCTGCGAGAACAGGTGAATAAACCACGCTGCGCTTGGCGTATGGCGTTCAAGCAGAATGAGAAGATACGCCTATTTAGGATGGGGTTGGTTAGGAGATTCAATTTCTGGTCAATTTTGGTCAGTTTTTTCAAATGCTGCTTGCCATGCTGTAATTATAACATTACTGTACATTAACGAAACGGTCGGCATGTGGTTTGACCGTAATTTGTAAGAAGGAGGTATCAAAATGTTGAAATGTGTGTGCATGATGGTGGTTCCGGCATTACTGCTTACTGTCACAACGGGCTGCCAGACGATGGTGCCGATCTCGGCGTCCAGCATGGATCCGATTGAAGGATTGAATGCGACACCGGTAAACGTTCTGCAAGAGGTAACGGACGCGAGGAAGAAGAAGACCAACCAGGTGGGGCGGCACACCTTTACAGTTTTTATGATTCCTACGATTCCTGTTTTTGAGGAGAACTCTCTCCATAAAGGGGTTGGCGAGGCCTTGTCTTCAGCACTCAACCAGGCTGGATATAAGGCTACAGTTGTTGAGAAGGTCGATCAGGCCGATGGCCCTGTTCTGAACGTGCAGATCGATTCCATGCGGAATTACTTGTTCTCTTGGCTATGGCCGCTCGGCCTGACTGGCGGCAGGGCAAAAATGACTCCAGTTCTGTTTGATAATGAAGGCAATGTTTTATGGAAGGGCAAGCCATGCGTGGCATGGGGGGGGTGTCCGTCTTTAATCTACATGGCGGGGTTTGAGACGTCCGTCGGCATGGAGGTCGGCTCTATTTTCCGACAGATCTTAGCGCAAATGGGCACCGAGGATTTCAGAAAGGCCCTGAACTCAAAAAATTCGCAAACCGTATCTTCCAACTAAGCACTCCCGGTGACACTGGCTCGTGCAGGTTGAGCACAAGACAAGGGTGTCGAAAACTATGGGGTCGGAGCGCACAAAGCTCCGTGACGTTTCTTGAGAGCGTCATCCACAAGTCGGGGCAGGTGTTTTTGAATGTCATCTGTCCCGGAAAGTGGGGCCCCGTCGTTCACAACGACGGTCACCAAGTTAGACCGAGAGGTATTTGGCGCGGCCCGACTCATCAGTTCATCAAGGCGAACAAAATTCTCCAGTTGAGTTACATCTAGCCGTTCAAGCGTGATTTGTTTGTCATATTTGTTCAAAAGATCGGCCAAAACGACACTTTCGACAAAGTCGCAGTCTTCACACCCCGGGGCGAAGAAAAAGGACAAATGGACCTGACCGAACTGTTGAGGCATTGCATTGTCTATTGGGGCTGCCACATCCGTTAAGAGGGGTTGAAGAGGCGGCAGTGAGAGGATGGGGCCTTGATCACTCAGAAGACTGCGCAGGTTACGAAGCAAAGCAGGTACATCCAGCGTCGAACGCAAGGGGCCTTTGAGTACGCCTGAAAAAGCAGCCTGAATGACAGGGCGGTCAGGATCATTGGTCTGCAGGGTGAACTCGCCTCGAAAGAATCTGCCTATCCGATCAGGCTCTAGGGTGAAAACAAGGTTCGTCGCGTAGCCGCATGGGATGGACATCGGCTGGGTTGAAGATGTCATCCAGGGACTGCGACTTCGTGAACGTTTGATGATAAGATCTTGTTGGCCGGCATTCACGACCGGTATTAAGACGGTTTTCGGAGAATGAGCCGTCAATGAAACCGGGTTTGTTGGCAGTTGCAAGAGAATACGGGGAGCTTTGGCGGGATCGCCCGATGGACTGGACAATCGCCTCGCAGCAGCCAAGTCGGTTTGCCGATCCTGTTCACAAAGAATACGGGCGACATCCAGGTCTTGGTCGACAGATGCATTGAGTGGGACGATTTGGTGCGCCATATGATACGAGCGCGTTTTGACCATGAAAGGGCAAAAGGTTGCGCTCCCGCAATCGTTAGTCGTTGCCATGCCCGTCGGCTCGGCCACTGAGACAGAGGAGGCTCGAAGCCTAGGACGATGCGGAGACACGAGCAGGACTCCCAAGTTTTCGCCGTCTTTGCCCGGTTGGCAGATAACGGTTCCATTGACCAGTTTTGGGGGCGAAAGGAGGGCCTGAGAGTGTCCTCCGATGATAATATCGATATCCTTGTGTCGCTTCGCCAAAGCAATGTCTTCCTCAAGCGATTGGTGAGAAAGGACGATCAACAAGTCCAGAGGCGACGATACGCTTCGGCGGAATGCTTTGAGAAGCGACGCCGACGGTGTCAGGTGCAGGTTTTCAGGGAGAGACTCCTCGTTCCAAGCCTTGGTTGATGATGTGGCCACGATTGCGATGCGCATCCCCGCTCGTTCAACCACAAGCCAGTTCGGTCCGAAAACGTGTGCGTTGGCCATGTCCAATGTGGTCGTATACCCACATGACAGCCAGGGGATCAACGATCTGTTTCGTTTGGAGTCCCATGCCTCTGCATGTTGGTTTGCCTGAACCCAAGCGGCATAGCCGTGCGTCAGGTCTTGATCTCCCAAGGCAAGGGCATCAAGGCCCATATGCTTGAACTGCCGGATGATCAATGCTGAGGTTGCGGCTGATGGGGGTACTGGCGATAAGTCCCCGGAGGCCAGATTAAGTACGTCATCAGCTCCTGCGGTTCTCTTAATTTCCGATATAAGCCACGCACGCTTGGCCAGCCCCCCCCATGGGTTGCTTGGGCAATAGCAAGGGCGACTAATGCCATTGATGGATCCCGTAAAAAGGATCACCAACGGGCCGGGCTGCTCCACAGCACACAGCCCCATCGACAAAAACAAGACTGCTAAAAAAACGCCTTTCATCATCAAAAAGAATGATGTATAAATTGCACCATGGCAAGAAGATTATGTATGCTAATTCGTGTTGCCTTCTCGTTGATTTCGTTCTCAGCGATGGCGTCGGGGGCAACAAATTTAGTGGGGTCAGTGGCGGCATCCCCTGTTTTCACAACGTTAGACGGACGGTATGTCGCCATATCGCAGTATTATGCTCCCGCGACAAACGGCCCCGCATGCGAATCTGAAAATGTTGTGCTGCTTGACTTTATGTCCTTGACATGCGCTCCGTGCAAAAAAGAACTGCCCGTGTTCTTGGAGACGGTTCGTGAGGCTGTCCGAAAGGCCCCCAAAAACCGGAAAGTGCAATCCTTCGTTGTGAGTTTGGATCCGCTCAGCGCTAAAGAGCGGTTACGTGACTTTATGGTTCAACATAACGTCAACCTTGAGTCCGAACTACTGCTTGATCCTTATCATAAAGCAGCGGCTAAATTTAATGTAACTAGCATTCCGCGCACGTTCGTCATATCTGGCAAGGGAATCATTGTATGTGACATTGAGGGCGCAACGGAACAGTATAAGGAGCAATTGGAGCGCGGGATTAACGCAGCTCTGGGGGGGATAGAGCCTTCTCTATGAAAACGGCAGTCCTACTTCGTACGGCGGCAAATGGTTTTGTGCTGTCATTGTGGATGACTTGTGTGGCGGCAGGCTGCATGTCGTATTCAGGCGACGATGAGAGTCCAACGTGGTGGGACAATCCGCATAAACATGATGCTGAGCATCTTTATTTCAAGGCCAAAGGGGAGGGAACAACAGTCGAAGATGCCAGGCAAAATGCGTTCAAATCGATCCAAACTCAGGTGTCCGAGTATGTGTCGACGCAAATCCATATTGCGTCAGGCGCGGGAGGGGCGGCGAAAACGGATTTCGGGAGCAGATTGGATTTGCGTGCCGTGGAAAGCTACGATGAAAAAGAAGCCCAGAACCGAGGAGGTTGGTCAGTCTGGATGCTGGGACGTTATCCGCGCGCCGAATATGAAAGCGTGAAAAGAAGGCTTGAAGTGGCGGATCAACTGGAACGGCAGTGGAATGAAGCGCGATCCGCCATTGATCGGCAATCGTACTCCGAAGCCGAGGAGGCATTGCTCAGGATCCTGGATCATTACGATTCGGCCAGTGGGCTTTCTTTTATGCGTGAAAACGTGAAACTTGAACTTGCGCGATTGTGCATCGGTTCAGAGCGGATACTAAGGGCGCGTCAATGGCTTATGGATGTGCTGAATAGTGGGGTTGACAAGAATGTACGAATCCGCGCAGAGTCCCTGCTCGCTCAATTGCCGCAGGCCACCGTCGGGGATGCCTTTCAAGGCAGGAAAGTGGCGCTGGGCTGCATGGTGCGCAGAGACGGCAAGTCGTCACCCGTCCCTATGTTTGAGCAAGAATTTTGTGCGCGCTTAGCCAAGGAACGGGTTGAGACGCTGCCGCTTTTCAGAATCAATGCAGAAGGACGCGATCCGTTTGATGGTGCGACGATCCGTGATTGGGCTTCGGCAGCTCGAAGTCAGGGGGCAGATGCCTTGTTTTTGATCCTTCTGGACGTTGATTCAAGTCGCACGGGTCAGAAAATTGACATACCGTTTTCGAACGCGAAGGGTGATGCGCTAGATGCGCAAC